>DASVGU010000043.1:0-4371 GCA_036379375.1 Saccharimonadales bacterium (SeqCode) | reverse complement strand
ACCATGGGCTTGTCATAGATCGGCATCAGCTGCTTAGAGATACCTTTGGTGATGGGATAGAGCCGGGTGCCGCTGCCGCCGGCCAAGATAATGCCTTTCACTTACCTCAGCTCCTTTGCGATGTAAACTTTTAAGTCTTCGTGCCAGTCGTTGGGCCTAAAGCCTATGCTTTCGATTTTACTCAGGTCGAGCACGCTGTTGAGCGGGCGTGGGGCCGCACCTGGCTTGCCGGCGTAGTATTCGGCTGTCGTGGTGTCGGTAACGACCGAATCGTAGCCAGCCAGTTTGAATATTTCGCGCGTAATAGCGGCCCAGCTGGCGGATTCGCCGCCGTTGCTGACGTTGTAGGTACCAAACGGCGCTTTGGATGACAGCAAATGGTCGATAGCACCGACGAGTGTCGAGGTAAAAGTTAGCCGGCCGATCTGGTCGGCCACGACGGTGGGCGAGACTCCTTTTTGCCCGAGGCCGAGCATGGTGCGTACGAAATTCTTGCCCTCGCCAATCACCCAGCTGGTACGCAAAATGTAGTGACTGGCGAGCTGGCCTACCAGTAGATCGCCGGCGGCTTTGCTTTGGCCGTAAACGCTCAGCGGACTGAACGGTTCATCCTCTGCGTGAGGATTCCGGCTGCCGTCAAACACGTAATCGGTCGATATGTGCACCAGGGTTATATCGTGCTTGGCGGCGACACGGGCAAGGTTTGCCACTGCCGAAGCGTTGACGTTCCAGGCGGCTGCGCGGCCCTCCGGCGTCTCGGCTCCGTCCACATTGGTAAAGGCAG
Organism: Saccharimonadales bacterium (SeqCode); assembly: GCA_036379375.1. GTDB lineage: Bacteria > Patescibacteriota > Saccharimonadia > Saccharimonadales > UBA4665 > DASVGU01. Next base: position 3,587 of record DASVGU010000043.1, on the reverse strand, counting down.
CGGCGTTTAGGATGGTTTTGATGTCCGACCAATCAAACGCTTCCACCGATTTCGCGTCGGTAATGTCCAGCTCATCGATATCGGCACTCTTGGCGCCAGGATATTGTGCCTGCAGCGCCAGCCCCAGCTGCCCCTTTGCCCCCACAATAAACAGTTCGGAATCTTTCATATCTTAGACCTCCATCGGTGTTACATCTTTGAGTTGTGGATGGGCAGCATCCTTTTCGGAAATAATGGCCTGATCTTCGCCAATGGGCCAGGCAATGCCGAGTTCGGGGTCGAAGAGATTTACAAATGTGTAGCGTGCATCTGGTGACCAGTGCGCGTTGACGAGATAGGTGTACGTCACGTTTTCTTCCAGTGTCTGGTAGCCATTGGCCACGCCGCGCGGCACAAAAACGGCTTTGCCCGGATTGAGTTCACAAGTGAAAGTTTTGCCAAAGCTGTCACCACGGCGCAAATCCACCCAGACACAAAATACCCGCCCGTTAGCCAGCGAAATAAACTTTTCCCACGGCTCGGCGTGCAGTCCGCGCGTCACACCCTTCTCGACGTTAAACGAAAAATTGTTCTGCACCGTCTCGAAGTGCGGCAGACCCAAGGCTTCCATCTTGGCTGCCTGATAATTTTCCTTGAACCAGCCCCGGTTGTCGCCATGTACCACTAGGTCAATCTCAAACAGCCCGGGGATGGGCGATTCGGTGACTTTTAGTTCCTGAAATGCTGACGGGGTAAAGCTCACAATTTATTGCCCCGCCTTCGCATACGTAGCTTCCACTGCGGTCTTTTGGGCCTCCCACCAGCTACGATTTGCGGTGTACCAGTCGATAGTGGCCCGAAGCCCCTCACGCATGCCGGTGTTGTCGGTGTAGCGCGGCTGCCAGCCGAGCTCGCGGCGCAGTTTAGAGCTGTCCATGGCGTAGCGCATGTCGTGGCCCGGCCGGTCGTTGACGTGCTCGTACCAGTCGCGGGACTTGCCCATGAGCTTTAAAATGAGCTCGATAATCTGCCTGTTGTTGATGTGATCGTTATCGGCGCCGATGATGTAAGTTCCGCCCGGTTTGCCCTTATCGAGTATCAAATGCACCGCTTCGTTGTGGTCGTCTACATGGATCCAGTCGCGGACGTTTTTGCCCTCGCCGTACAACTTGGGTTTAATATCGCTCAAGATGTTGGTAATTTGCCGCGGGATGAACTTTTCAATGTGTTGGTACGGCCCGTAATTATTGCTGCAGTTGCTGATAGTGGCGCGGACGCCAAAGCTGCGTACCCAGGCGCGCACCAACATATCGCTGCCGGCTTTGGTGGCCGAATACGGGCTGGAAGGATCGTAGGCAGTCGTTTCGTTGAAGCGACTGGGGTCGTCCAGAGCCAGATCGCCGAATACCTCATCGGTGGAGATGTGGTGCAGGCGCTTGTTGTGTTTGCGGACAGCCCCCAAAATCGTATAGGTGCCTACAATGTTGGTTTCTACGAATGGCCAAGGCTCGCGCAGGGAATTATCGTTATGGCTCTCGGCCGCAAAATGCACCACAATGTCGGTATCATTCACCAGTTTATCCACCAGCTCTTTGTCGCAAATATTGCCCTGCACAAACGTAATTTTGTCGAGCACCGACTCCAGGTTGGCTTTATTGCCGGCATAAGTCAGTGCATCGAGCACCGTAACCTCATACTCGGGCCGGTTGGCGAGTGTATAGTGCACGAAGTTGCTGCCAATAAACCCGGCGCCGCCGGTCACAAGCAGCTTCATCGCGGGCGGTTCCCCTCGATGATGCCGCTTACTTTGGCGACAAGTGCGTCGAGTTCCGACTTGGACTTGGCCTCAGCGTTGAGGCGCATGACCGGCTCGGTATTGCTGGGACGAGCGTTGAACCAGGTGTTTTCATCTATGGTCACGGTGATACCGTCGAGCATATTGATATCAAACTGCTGGTATTGCCTGGCTAGCCGTGTAATGGCACCGTCTTTGTCCTCGACCTCGAAGTTGACCTCGGGTGTAGCCACAAAGTAGGTGTACCTTTGGCGCAGCTCCGATAGCTTGAGCCCGCTGAGTGTGGCCACGTAGATACCAACGACTGCAGCGATGAGACCCGAATCGGCGTACCAGTTGTCGCGGAAGAAGAAGTGTCCGCTCGACTCACCGCCAAACGGAGCGTCGTATTTAAGCATGGCTTGTTTCATGTAGGCGTGGCCAGCCTTCACCATAATACCTTTGCCGCCTGCCTTCTCGACGAGGCGCGGCACCGTGCGGCTGTTGCGGATCTCGTAAATGATGTTGGACCCAGGATACAGCCCCAGGAAGTAATCGGCCAGCATAGCGGTCATGGTTCCCCCGGTGAGCACCACACCAGTTTCGTCTATGAGAAATGCCCGGTCACCGTCGCCGTCGAAGGCAATACCGCCGTCCAGTTTATCTCGTTTGATGACTTCTATAAGATCGTGCAGCGTTTCAAATTTGAGCGGGTTAGCCTGATGGTTGGGGAAGGTGCCATCCAGCTCGAAGTACAGTTCGGTAATCTCCCACGGTACATAGGGCTCCAGCTCGGGGAAAATTGCGCCAGCCATGCCATTGCCGGCATCCACCACCAGCCTCAATGGCGTGAGCTTAGCCGTGTCTACAAAGGTGAGTACATGGTCGATCCAGCCCTCAACTATATCTTTTTTAGATATAGTTCCAGGGGTTTTTGCAGCTGGTTTGAAGGTATTGGCAAGCACATGGTCGCGTATCTGATCCAGGCCGCTTTCCAGCCCCACCGGAAGGGCTTTCTCGCGGCATAGCTTGATACCGTTGTATTCCCCGGGGTTGTGGCTGGCGGTAATCATTGCCCCGCCGGCTAGCCCCAGGCTTCCCACGGCGTAATAGATCATGTCGGAGGTGACTTGGCCGATATCGACTACACTGCGCCCTTGGGCGAGCAGGCCTTGTATGACGGCGTCGGCAATCTCGCCGGAATCCAGACGCATGTCACGCCCTACAGCTATCGGGCCGTTGCCCGGCAGCCAATCAGCAAACGCTTTGCCAATTTTGTTTGCAACGTCGGCGGTGAGTTCTGTGCCGACCTTGCCGCGTACATCGTACGCCTTGAAGATGTTGTATATAGCATCCACGGGGATTACTCCTTTGCTTTTCGTCTTTGCTATGCAACCAATGTTTCTAACATTAGCTGTTCATACAGTAAGCTTTTTGCGGCTACCCGTCAATCTGGGTATGCTACACTAGAGCTCGTGAAACGTGTGATTGTGAGCGGCTATTTCAACCCGCTGCATGGTGGCCATTTGGATATGATTGAGGCGGCCAAAAAGCTGGGTGATTATCTGATTGTGGTGGTAAATAACGACAAAGCGCAGCTGCTCAAGAAAGGTAAGATCATCCTGGACGAGCAAAACCGCATGCGGCTGATGGGCGCACTGCGGGATGCTGACGAAATCATTCTGTCGGCCGATGAAGATTTAGGGCAGGCTAAAACACTCCGAAAAATCCGGGAGATGTATCCGCACGACGAGCTTATTTTTGCCAACGGGGGCGATCGCGACCCCAGTAAGCACGCCTTGCCCGAGAATGAAACGCAGGCATGTATCGACTG
>DASVGU010000042.1:0-4654 GCA_036379375.1 Saccharimonadales bacterium (SeqCode) | reverse complement strand
AGCGGCTTTATCAGCTTTAGCGGCCGGGCTGCCGGATTCACGGCGAGTCGTGTAGACCTTGACCGGGGATTTGGCATTGACGGCGCGAGCAAGCTCGATTACCAGATGACTGCGACGGGTGCCGGTCTTACGCGGACTCGTGCGCTTTTTGGGTTTACCCATGAGAAAACGTACTCCTACCTGCCCCAAGGGGCAGTAATATTAATAACAGCTTTCCTTGATTTTACCTGAAAACCCCTTATAAGACAACCCCAAGCGCATATTTTTACCGACTGTTGTAATTTTGTGAGGTCAGACCTCCTAAAACTGTTGTAATTTTGTGAGGTCAGACCTCCTAAAAGGTGGAAATGTGTTGTAGTATGTTGCTATACGGTGTTATTTTAGGACAAGATTAAGTATCTTGCCGGGCACATAGATAACCTTGATGATATCCTTGCCATCGATGTATGCTCTGGCGCGTTCATTGCCCCTAGCGGCTGCAACCGCATCTGTTTCGGGCGCGTCAGGCGCAACGGTAACTTCGCCGCGGACCTTGCCGTTGACCTGTACTGCAATTGTTACCGTATCCTCAGCCAGATAGTGCTCATCCCATGTGGGCCACGTCCCCCTATGGATAGACCCCTGGTGGCCAAGGTCGCGCCACAACTCCTCAGTGATATGCGGCGCAAATGGCGCCAGTACCTGCAACAAACTCTCCAGTGCGAAGCGCCACGAGCGGCCGGCAGCGTAGCCGTCGGCCGCCTTCAGCTTGAACAGATCGTTTACACTTTCCATCATGGCCGCGACCGCGGTATTAAAGCCCAAACTGTCCAGCTCGGTCGTCACCCTCTTGATTGTACGATGGGCAACCCGCAACACCGCTTCACTTTCGGCAGTCTCGCCGCTATGCCCGGCCGCCAGGAATTCCTGTACCAGCGTCCACGTCCGCTGCAAAAAGCGGTACGTACCAGGTACGCCGTGCGTGTTCCAGCTGGTATTCTGCTCGTATGGGGCAATGAACATCTCAAACAGGCGCACACTGTCGGCACCGTATCCCTGTTCGATGAGATCGTCGGGGTTGATGGTGTTGCCTTTACTCTTGCTCATCTTGGTGCCGTCGGGAGCCAAGATATAGCCATTGTAGACCAGCCGCTTGACCGGCTCGGCTGCAGATTTCTCGACCCAACCTTGGCGGGCGAAGAAATGGAACCAAAAGCGGCTGTAGAGCAGATGCGAAACGGCATGGTCGCCGCCGCAGTAATAGTCCACCGGCATCCAATAGGCCGCTTTGGCCGGATCCCAGGCGCGCTCGGCGTTGTGCGGATCAATGTAGCGTAAAAAATACCAACTACTGCAAGCATAGCCATCCATGGTGTCGGTTTCACGCTTGGCGGGCCCACCGCAGGTCGGACACGTGGTGTTGACCCATTCGGGTACGTTGGCCAGGACACTCCCCTTGCCGGTCGGCGCAAAGTTATCAACCTCGGGCAGCAGCACCGGTAAATCTTTCTCCGGTACCGCAACCGCACCATGCTTTTCACAGAACACAATCGGTATCGGCGCCCCCCAATAACGCTGGCGGCTGATGAGCCAATCGCGCATTTTATAGGTAGTAGAGCGCTGCGCGTAGCCGTGTTTTTCCAGATACGTGATAATAGCCTCACGGTTTTCGTGCGCGTTCCTGCCGGCAAATTCCGGTGGATCGATAAGAATGCCATGCTCCATGTCACTAAAGCAGTACTCCAAGTTCCGCACCTTCTCGGCCTCTGCCGGGTCGATGGGCACCATGGTAGGCTTCAGGCGAATATCGTACTTTTTGGCGAACGCAAAGTCACGCTCGTCGTGCGCCGAACATAGTACGATACCGGTACCGTAATCTCCCAGGGCATAGCTCGTGGCCCAGATAGGTAAATCTTCATCGCCGAAGTTATCGATAGCGTAGCGGCCGGTAAAAATACCCTCCATCATGTCGGCGCCTTTCTCGCCCAGCGCATCGCGGCGGTGCACCAGATCCTGCGCTTTTTCAAGCACCGCTTCGGCATCGGGCAGGCCTTCCACAAGTCTCGCCAGCAGCGGATGGTCCGGCGCGATAGCGACAAACGTGTTGGCGGTAAACGCCTCAAAATGCGCCGAGAACGATTCGATGGTCAGACCGGTGCCGCGCACCTTGTTTTTGTAGATGATACCGTGGCTTTTGCCAATCCAGTTGCGCTGCATAGTCTTGATTTTCTCGGGCCAGTCCAGCGTATCAATATCCTCCAGCAGCTCGTCGGCATACGCCGTAATCTTGAAGAACCACTGCTTGAGCAACTTTTTGACGACCGGTGTATCCTCGTGGCGCCAGCAGCAGCCGTTTATCACCTGCTCGTTGGCCAATACTGTCTTGCACTCGTTGCACCACCATTGGGCGCGCTCTGCCTGATACGCCAGGCCGTGCTCAAACAACTGCGTAAAGATCCACTGCGTCCACTTGTAATACTCAGGGTCAGAGGTATTGATCTCGCGCGACCAGTCATAGCTCATACCCAGTTGCTGCAGCTGGTGCTTAAAGTTGGCGATGTTGGTTTTGGTTGTCTGGGCCGGCGGCGTGCCGGTCTTGATAGCGTAGTTTTCGGCAGGCAGCCCGAATGTGTCCCAACCCATGGTGTGCAGCACGTTATAGCCCTTTTGGCGATGGAATTGGCTCAGTACATCACTGATGGTGAAGTTGCGCACGTGGCCTACGTGCATGGCCGCCCCGCTCGGGTACGGAAACATATCAATGATATACTGCTTGGGTTTATCACTGTCTTCATGCACGTCAAAAGTTTTGTCCTCGAGCCACTTCGCCTGCCAGCGCGGCTCAATTTCTTTAGGATTGTATCGTTTCACTAGAGGTATTGTACCAGATTACTGGGGTATAATCGTGGTATGGTACGCGTCACTGTATTAAACGGCGGAACGTCTGACGAGCGTGAAGTCTCGCTACGCTCAGGAGCCGCAGTTGCAAGCGCTCTCAAAGCCAGCGGTTACAAGGTCACCGTATTGGATCCGAAATCGGCAGACATCACCGAAATTATCGATTGTGACATTGTTTTCCCCGTGCTTCACGGCGCAGGCGGCGAAGACGGAGCTATCCAATCCCAGCTGGAGAAACGAGGCATTCCGTTCGTCGGCTCGGGGTCCAAAGCCTCGGCACTCTGTTTCGATAAGTGGGAGTACCGTAAGGTAATCACTGCAGCCGGCCTGCCCATGCCGCGTGGTGACACGCTGGAGCATCACGAGCACGCTACACACCATCTGGCACAAGATCTGCACGTTCTAAAACCAATCGCCGGCGGTTCGAGCATCGATACATTTATCGTACGTGATCTCAAGAAAATCCCGCACGACGCTATCGCCGAAGCGTTCGCTCGCTATTCGAGTATGCTCATCGAGGAGCTCATCGATGGCACCGAACTGACGGTCGGTATCTTAGGCGACAAGGCGCTACCGATTATCGAGATCGTTCCGCCGGAAGGTGGCGAATACGACTACACAAATAAATACTTCGGCGACACCAAACTGCTCGTCGCACCGGAGAGGATCGACTCAAAGATCCAAAGCGCAGCACAGGAACTGGCACTGCAGGCCCACCGGCTGACCGGCTGCCGCGACCTCTCGCGCTCCGACATCATGTGTGACAAAACCGGAAAATTATTCTTGCTTGAGACCAACACCATCCCTGGCATGACCGGCCACAGTTTATTCCCTAAAATGGCAGCGAATATCGGCCTCGACATGCCCGCACTCTGCAGTCGGCTCGTTGAGATGGCGCTTTAGACGTTAAACTGGCGGCGCTTCATACGCAGCCAGGAGTCGCTCTGGCGGACCAGTTTGGCAGCATCGGCTGGGTCGGCCAGCAAGGGCTTGAGCGCCTCCTCGGCAAATACGCCGTTCTGGGAACCCTTTACTAGTATTACACTGCTAGGTTTCATCTGTTGGCGCACAAAATTGCCGGCATCAACGGGGTTTAAGAAACTTTCAACTGCGCAGCCGCGCTTTTTGGCCGCCGGAGCGAGCCAACGCTTTGCATCCGTGCCAATAGTTACCACCACATCCAGTTTCTCGGGGTCGCAATACGCACCAACCTCTTGATGGGCCGGGCGCGAATAGTCGCCTAGCTCGTTCATACTGCCCAATACAGCGATACGCTGCGGGGCCGCGGCAGCGTAGAGCACGTCCAGGGCAGCCTTGACTGCCACCGGGCTCGCATTGTACGTGTCGTCGATCAGCGTGCTGCCGTCCAGCCCGGGGAGTACCTGCATGCGGCCGGCAAAATGCTCCAGGTGCTGCAGGCCAGCCTTTATCTCACCCGGCGTCATACCCAGCATATTGCCGACGGCCGCGGCAGCCAGGGCAAATTTGGCGCCCTGAGTGCCAATATACTGCACCTTGGCCGCCGCTATGCTGCCTTTAGGCATGGTAATAGCCAGCGTCTGGCCCTCCAATCCCCCGGCACTCGGACGGGCGTAATAGTCCGCCTGGGGGCTCACCGTGCTGTATTCCAAAAACGCCTGCCCGGCCAGATACTTCCCGGGTATATCGTCGCCGTTTATGAGCACCGCCTGAGCGAAGTCGAACACACTTAGCTCCTCGGCCGCTACAGCGTCAAGCGTTTTAAAATATCCCATGTGCTCTTCGGTAACAGCGCTCA
>DASVGU010000041.1:0-5557 GCA_036379375.1 Saccharimonadales bacterium (SeqCode) | reverse complement strand
ATGATGCCGCCGCGCCGGATTTGGTTATCCTGGAAATGCAGTTGGTGAGCCATAGCGGGGTGGAATTTCTCTACGAATTTCGTTCCTATCCCGAGTGGCAGCGCGTACCGGTGCTAGTGCATAGCGTGGTGCCGCCGGGTGAGTTCCAGGGCAGCCGCCAGCTGCTGTGCGAGCATCTGGGCGTGGAGCGGTATCTGTATAAGCCGCGTACCAGTCTCGCGAAATTGCTTCGTACGGTAGACGAATTTGCTAGCATAAAAGTATGAATCAGCAGCTTACGCGGGGGATTGTCCTTGGCCGGATTGATTACGGCGAGGCCGACCGGATACTCACGCTGCTTACGCCGGACTGCGGCAAGCTGCGGCTGCTGGCAAGGGGTGTGCGCAAAGTCAAATCTAAGCTGGCCGGCGGCATCGAGCTGTTCAGTATCAGCACGATTGCGTTTGTGCGGGGCAGGGGCGAGATCGGCACGCTTATTTCCACGCGGCTTGAGCGCCATTTCGGTGCTGTCACGCGCGATATCGACCGCACCATGCTCGGCTACGAGCTTATAAAGCAGCTTGATAAAGCTACCGAGGATCAGCCGGAGGCGGAGTATTTCCTGCTGCTGGAGTATGCGTTCGAGGCGCTGGACGCTGCGGATGTGGGCGTTGACCTCATGAGGGCCTGGTTTGCGGCCCAGCTGCTCAAGCTGGCCGGCCACACACCCAATTTGCATACCGATACGTCCGGGCAGAAGCTAAGCGCCGGCCAAGCGTATGATTTTAGCCTGGACGATATGACCTTTGCGCAGCCGCAGCCCGCGCGGTCCCGCAGTGGCAGCCAGTTCCGTGCCGATGATATCAAGTTTCTGCGCCTGCTGTTTAGCAGCAATCCACCGGCGGTGCTACAAAAGGTTAGCGGCGCCGATACGCTTACACGCTCTTGTCAGCCGCTGGTACTCGCTATGCTCCGCACCTACATTCGAGTGCCTATATAACGGGGAATGCCAAGCGGTGCTGGAGAAATATGGGCCGGCTCATAGTTTTCTCCGTTCCTCTGATATAATTTAGGTGAAATGAGTGACGTAAAACTCGATGATATCGTGAGCCTGGCCAAGCGCCGCGGGTTTATTTACCCAGGTAGTGAGATTTACGGCGGGCTGGCCGGCACATACGATTACGGCCCCCTTGGGGTGACGCTAAAGCGCAATATCACTAATCTGTGGTGGAAGATGTTCGTGCAGGACCGTGAAGATATGTTTGGAGTCGACAGCACCATCATTATGAACCCGAGTGTTTGGCGGGCGAGCGGCCACGTTGACACGTTCAACGACCCGCTCATCGAAGACATAAAGACCAAAAAGCGCTACCGCCTGGATCATTTGCTGGAAGACCAGGGAATTGAAGGTGTCGATGCCATGACGCTTGAGCAAATGGCTGCGCTGGTTAAAGAAAAGGATATTAAGAGCCCCGACGGCAATGAACTCGGCGCGCCCGCCCAGTTCAACATGATGTTCAAAACGCACGTCGGTCCGGTGGAGAATGACGAATCTGTGGCATACCTGCGGCCCGAAACAGCGCAAGGCATGTTCACCAATTTCAAAAATGTAGTGGACAGTTTTTATCCGGACATACCGTTTGGGCTGGCGCAAATCGGCCGCAGCTTTCGCAACGAAATATCCCCGGGCAACTTTATTTTCCGCTTGCGTGAGCTGGAAATTATGGAGCTTGAGTATTTTATTTATCCTGGGGAGTGGGAGGATATTTTTGAAAAATGGCTGGCAGCACAGCACGAGTGGTTCAGGCTGCTGGGTCTGGACGAGCATATCAAAGAACATGAAGTGCCGAAGGCCGATCGCGCTCATTACAGCAAGCGTACCGTGGATTGCTTCTTCGAATTCCCGTCGCTTGGATTCCAGGAGGTCGCTGGCCTGGCGTATCGCACTGATTTTGACCTTAAAAGTCACCAGGAAAAGTCCGGTAAAAATCTGGAATACCGGCCCAAAGACGGCGGCGAAGCGTTTATCCCGCATGTGGTGGAGCCAACGTTCGGCCTTGACCGCAACGTGATGGCCGTTTTGTGCAATGCTTTCACGGTGGACGAAATAAACGGCGAAAAGCGCATTTTCCTGAAGCTGCCCGCACACCTCGCCCCTGTAAAAGTCGCCGTGCTGCCGCTGGCCAAAAACAAACCGGAGCTGGTCGCCAAAGCCCGCGAGATTTATGCAATGCTCAAACAGGAGCTAGGCGCCGTCATGTGGGTCGACACCGGCAACATCGGCAAAAACTACCGCAAAATGGACGAAATCGGCGTGCCGTACTGCGTTACTGTCGACTTTGACACGCTCGAGGGTGACACCAAAGATAGCGTGACCGTCCGCAACCGTGATACCACGCAGCAGCAGAGGATATCGATCGGTGATCTCAAAAATGTCCTAAGCCATGACGCCTAGAGACGTATTGGCATTTGTTCGTATGCATGATCTCATGATGCTTGCTACGGTTGACCCGTCGGGCAAGCCGCAAGCGGCAGTCGTAGAATTTGGCGAGCTGGATGACTTCACGCTCATCTTTGATACGCTTACGACCTCGCGCAAGTATACGAACCTGCAGCACGATGGTCGGGTTGCTATCGTTATTGGCTGGGATAAAAGTATCACTGTGCAGCTTGACGGTGTTGCCCACGAATTGAGAGGCACCGGATTGGAAGCTGCCAAACAGGCGTACTTTACTAAGAATTCTCTTGCACAGAAATGGAAAAACAGGCCGGATATCGCTTATTTTGCGGTTCGGCCGACCTGGCTCCGTTACTCTGACCTAAACCGGGATCCGTGGTATGTTCAGGAGTATGACCGAGAAGAGATTGTCGGGTGATGAAAAGGGGGTGATTTTGCATGGTACGGATGGAACGCCGGAGAGCAACTGGTTTCCGTGGTTGAAACAGGAGTTTGAAGGGCAGGGCCGTGTGGCGTGGGTACCGCTTGCCGAATAATCATCCGGAGCACCTGGTATATCCAATACTATACTTTGTATAGTATTGAGGAAGTTCCTCTGTTAGAACGATAAAAGATGCTATGATGAGTGCGTTATGAAGACTGTATTTCTGATACTGGCAGCGGTGGTGACCGTTGGCTCGGTACTGCCGTATGTGCGCGATATTTTGAAGGGCAGCACCAAGCCGAATATTGTGTCGTGGATTACCTGGACGCTGCTTACCGGCGTTGCCACGGCGGCCGAAATTTCGGCGCACGAATACGTCACGGCGGTGTTTACCGGTTCGGCGGTAGTCGAGACCGGCCTGGTGGTGGTGCTGGGGCTGAGACGGGGCTATGTCAAATATACAAGCTTCGATGTGGTGTGTCAGATTGCGGCGATTGCGGGCATCATTTTGTGGCAGATTTTTAACTCACCAACGATTGGGGTGGTAGGCGCGGTGGTGATAGATTTTGTGGGTGCGCTGCCCACCATCCGGCACTCGTGGCAGCGACCGGGCGAGGAGACGTGGCAAACATACGCACTAGCGGGGGCAGGGGGGGCGTTGGCCATTGCCGCGCTGCACGACTACAACTGGGTAAGCCTGCCGTATGCGGTCTATATCGTGCTCATAAACGCGGCGTTGTCGCTTATAATCACTTCCCGGCCGGCGGGCAATAAGCCGCGGCTTTCGTGAGCTCTCCAGCGCGCCTTGCTTGGGGAGGGGTGCAAAAATATTACAGACCAACGCCGTGCCCGGCTGCTACGATAAAGTTGTACAGTAGTCAGATTAGCAGAGAAGGAGGCAGTCTATGGGTTTTGGGACAAAACTGCGACGATTTTTGAGTGATGAGCCGATTTTTAAACCGGAAGATGTCTCAACAGAGGAGAAACAGCTCACGGCAGCCACGACACCGGATGTTGAGGTGGGCGATGTAGTGCCCATCATGCGCATCGACCACGCCGAAAGTGCTACCGAAGACGGCTACAGTAACGTGTACGCGCATATCCACAATGAATCGTCCGAAACCGTGACGCTCCAGTCTATCGGCATTCTCGGTGTTACGCGTGAGCTGGGTATGCGCCTGCCGGGCAAAGAATCGCAGCGCGTGCTGTTGTTTGTGGGCGTGCAGCCGCCCGAGACGGCTACAATGGAGGCTGAGCTTCGCTATAAAACTGGGGATAACACGGTCTTGGCGGCTCATTACCGCGTGCACGGGGAGTCAAAAGGCGGCGAAGTGCTTATCTCTGAGTTTGAGCTGCAAATACCGATCCGCGAGGAAGCCGAAGCGTAAGAAATCTTAGCGTTTTTGGTATAGTGCTGCTCTGGGGCGGGCCTCACTTTGCATCAGGTAGGGTCAAGCGTAGTGCAGCCGGTGTTTTCTGCACACAGAAAACCCGCGCGTAACGCACTACCTGATGCAAAGTGAGGCCCGTTATAGCAAGGGGTGCTCATACCGTAGTTTTGAGGGCTTGACAAAGCGTGAGCGCTTTGGTAGTCTTCGGGATAGTAAGTTATCTCCAAAAGAAACACTTACACCAGAGCTTAAAGGCACTATTCCGATAAACAATTGAGGAACGGGCCGACAAGCAACAGACATTCTTCTTGCAAGAGGAAACCGTAAAAATACCGGCTGATCACCGGTATTTTGCGTTGTTGGCAGTAATCTGCAGGTTTCTCCTAGGAGGAAAGACCCTCTTTGGAGCCTAATCGCTGGCAGAAAGTGCTAGACTGGAGAGGTAGTAATGAGAAGATCCTCTCACCAAACAGATACAGTACAGCCGGCTGGGCCTGGCGGGCGCAAACCGGCCGGGATTTACGCCTTTATCGACAGCCAAAATCTCAACGTCGGCACACAAAAGTTCGGCTGGAAAATGAACTGGGCGCGCTTCCGCAAGTGGCTGGAGACGCAATACGGGGTTACGAAAGCGTACATGTTTATCGGCTATATTCCCGAGAACGAGTCGCTGTACGACCAGATGCACGATGCCGGCTTTTTGGTGGTGCTGAAGCCGACGTTCGACATCACGCGCCCGCGTGAGCACCCGGAGGAGGGTGACAAAGCCGACGAAGAGAAACGCCCCGTAAAGGGCAATATCGACGCCGACCTGGTGCTGTGGGCCATGAAAGAGATGAGCAACTACCAGAAGGCGATTATTGTCTCCGGCGACGGCGATTTCTTCAGTCTCGTGGAATACCTGGAGTCCAAGGGGCGCCTGCTGCATGTACTGGCCCCCAGCGGCCACTACTCGCAGCTCTACAACAAATACGAGCAGTATATCGTGCGCCTCGACCAGTTCAAGCGGACGCTCGCGTATCACGACCGCAAGGACAAAAAGAAGCCCTCGGGCGCGTAGAAGCACGTACATGGGCGTTTTGGCTGTAGCATATCTTACTGAGGGTAGGCCCCTGTGGCTGTAGGCTGGTATGTACGACTTAAGAAGAGAGGGGTTTATACGGCTGTGGAGTCAAAGCAGAAGCTCTCCGCGCTTAATGCGGGGACAGTTAAAGTCGGGAATTTTACAGTAAGCCGTATGGGGTTCGGCGCGATGCGCATCACCGGCGATGGCATCTGGGGGCCGCCGCCCGATATCGTGAATGC
>DASVGU010000040.1:0-6629 GCA_036379375.1 Saccharimonadales bacterium (SeqCode) | reverse complement strand
CTGACGAGATTAGGTACGTAGCAGATTTGGCGTTGGGTGTCTGGGAGCATCCTGCGTTGCAAGGGCACATTAACCCGGCTGCTGTGGCACAAGTTGTGACAAGTGGTTTCCAGCGGATAGGGGACACCGATACTGCACTTACGTTCACGGTACCGGATAGCTATTATCCGTCTATTGAAATTAAGACGAGGCAAGAGAGTAGGATTCCGCCCAATGACGACGCGCTGACCCAGGCGACAGACTATCTGTTTACCCGGGGAAGACCGTTCTTTGGCAAACGGAGCTACCGTGCCTGGGTGTGGAGCGATGAACTGAGTATCGAGGACGATGAACTACCTACCGATGAAGAGTCTGAGATACCGTTGCCGAAGGCAGAGAGTTGGTTGAATCCCCGGCAGTTGCGCGCAATAGCTCGGGGAAGGAGGCAACCAGGTAGTCAGCCCATCTCACAGTACCAGATTGTCAGATTGGCATATCTCCTCGATACGTTCAATCCGGCAACCCTTCTCGATGTCGCCAATGAGACATTTAAAGGTTTTGGTGACTGATAACAAGCCTGGCACTCAGATACCTTAAGTGCTAGAATATAGGTGAAATTATGACAGAGAAACGCGATTATTATGAAGTGTTGGGCGTCAAAAAAGACGCCAGTGCCGACGAGATAAAGAAAGCCTTTCGCCGGAAGGCTATCGAGCATCACCCTGATCGCGGTGGCGATGAGGCCAAATTCAAAGAGGTAAACGAGGCCTACGAAGTACTGAAGGATACCGATAAGCGTAAGCGTTACGACCAGTTCGGGCATGCCGGCGTGGGCGGCAATGGCGGCTTTGAAGGCTTTGGTGGCTTTGGCCAGGGCGGCGGTGCACAAAGTTTTGACTTCGGTGACATGGGCTTTGGCGATATCTTCGGTAGCTTTTTTGGCGGCGGTAACGGCGGCCAGAATCGCCAGCGGCAAATGCGCGGCCGCGATGTAGAATCGCGCGTGGAAATCAGCTTCGAGCAAGCAATCTTTGGCACCGAGGTGGAGTTGCGCCTGAATATCGAGGATACCTGTCCGCACTGTCATGGGACAACCGTTGAGCCAGGCCACGACCTAAAGACCTGCGAGACTTGCAAAGGGTCTGGCCAAGTGGTAAGTGTTACGCGCACCATTTTTGGCAACATCCAGCAGGCGAGCGTGTGTCCTACCTGCAAAGGCACCGGCAAAGTGCCCGAGAAAGTCTGCAGCGTGTGCCGCGGCCGGGGCACACAGCCCAAAAGCCAGAGTGTCACGCTCAAAATCCCGGCCGGGATTGACGACGGCGCAACGATCCGTTTGCGTGAGCACGGTGAGGCAGTTGCCAACGGCCCCAAGGGTGATCTGTATGTAAACATTCGCGTCAAGCCGCACAAGAAGTTTACGCGCGAGGGCGATCTAATCCTCAGCGAGGAACACATTGACATGGTGGCAGCGGCGCTGGGTACTGAGCTGGATGTAGAGACGGTGGATGGTCTGGTGCGTATGAAGGTCCCGGCCGGTACACAAAGTGGTAGCGATTTCAAGCTGTCCGGCCACGGTGTGCCGCATATTAAAAGCAGCAGCCGCGGGGCACATATCGTCACAATCGTGGTGGACACGCCTACCAAGCTCAGCCGCCAGCAAAAAGAGTTGCTTGAGCAGTTTGGCGCTCCCGCTAAAAAGCGCGGGCTGTTCTAAACTACCCCTGTACAAACGCCCCGGCTTGCGCAATAATGAGCCATAAGATGAACAAGCGTATGCACGGCCGCGACGCAAACGGCCGCAGTGGAAATGAGAACGGATTCATCCCGCTTTTGCTTTGTATCTTGGCAATCGTGGTAATAATTATCGTCTTCGCCTATATGCGTGTCGCGAAGCTGCATCACTAAATCCCTTGTCGGTCTTGCCGGGGTCTTGCAAAACGTGGCGTGAGGCTGAGACAATACAGGCTGCATCCCAATGAAACGTATACTTATTTTCTCATCGGCCGAAGAAGACTACGCTGTGCGCCTCAACGACGACTTTGTCGCCGAGCTGAACAAACGCACCAGCGATGAAGTGCATATAGAATGGCACAATTACCATGACATTCGGCTGGTGTTCGGCTCGGATAAGTTGGAGGCGTATATCCAGTCGACGGATACGCCGCTGAGCGCACTCCAGTTTGTGTATTTTAAGTCGTATTTCCGCTATAGCGAGCAAGCGGCGTCGGTGGCCGCATATCTTAGTTCGGTACACGTGCCATTCGTGTGCAGTGAGTTGACACAGTACATGCCCATGACCAAGCTCACGCAGTTTACGCGGCTGGCGCTCGACGGTGCCCCTATCGCCCCTACGATATATCTGGACAGGGGTATATTTGCAGAGAGCTATTCGTACCTTACCCGCGAGCTAGGGAGCCCCTTTATATTTAAATCTACAGACGGGAGCGGCGGGCGCGAGAACTATCTGGTGCATGACAAGTCTGAATTGCAAGGTGCCCTGCGCGAGAATCCTGAGCTGCAGTTCGTCGCACAGCGCTTTATAGCAAACGAGAGTGACCTGCGCGTGCTTATTGTCGACCGCACGATACAGCTGATTATCAAACGCACTCGTGTTGACGGGTCGCACCTCAATAATACATCGCAGGGTGGGCACGCCGACCTGTTACCCCTGGAGCAGCTAAGCCCCGAGCATCAAAATTTAGCTTTGCATGCTGCGGCGCTCATGAACCGCGAGATTGCCGGTGTTGATCTGATGTTTGAGGTTGGCACAGGACAGCCGTATATTCTCGAGGTAAATGCGAGTCCCCAGATTGGCAGCGGAGCCTTTACCGATGAAAAGCTAAAAATCTATAGTAATTATTTCGAAAATGTGTTAAAATAGCTAACTGAACGCAAACATAATTGGAATCATTAGAGCGGGTAATTACCTATGGCAACTGAGAAAACATTACTAACAATCGGCCGTGCTGAGTCTATCGACTTTCCAGAGTTTGGCCTGGAAGCGATTCCGGCCAAGGTGGATACTGGTGCCGAAAGCAGCTCGCTATGGGCAAGTGCTATCGAAGAGACCCCTGACGGCGGGCTTCGGTTCGTGCTCTTTGCGCCTGGTTCCAGGTACTTTACCGGTGAAGCGGTAGGTGTAGCGCCGGGTAGTTTTCAGCTTGCCCGCGTCGTAAATTCGTTTGGACAGCCCGAGACGCGGTACAAAGTGAAACTTCAGATTGTCATACGCGGCCGCAGAATACGGGCAACGTTTACGCTTGCCGACCGGGCGAAGATGGTGTATCCGGTACTTCTAGGCCGGCGTTTGCTGTACAAGAAGTTTATCGTCGACGTTAGCGGAGGCTCACCGCTGGAGAGTGAGGAGAAAAACCGGACGGTCCAGCTCGAGAGCGAATTGCATCTGGAGCGAGGTGACCCGAAAAACGGGTTGAGAATAGCGATATTGTCCAAAGGCGCTGGTAATTACTCTACAAAACGGCTCAAGGAAGAAGCGGAGAAACGTGGGCACAAGGTAAGCATCGTCAATTATGCCAAGTGCTATGTAACGCTCGAGAGCGGCAAGCCTGTGGTGCGATACAAGGGTGAAGATATCGGGCCGGTTGATGCGATTATCCCCCGCATTGCCTCGAGTCTGACGCGCTACGGTTCTTCTATCGTGCGCCAGTTTGAGATGCAGAATGTGTTTACAGCCACAACCTCTATTGCTATTACTCGCTCACGCGACAAACTGCGTAGTACGCAGCTCCTGGCCAAGACCGGCGTGGGAATACCCAAAACCGTGTTTGCACGCGAGACCGCCGACGTTGACGACGTGCTTGAGCAGGTCGGCGGCGCACCGGTAATTATTAAGGTTGCGCGCGGCACCCATGGCAACGGCGTGGTATTGGCCGAGACGCGCAAGGCGGCACGGGCTGTGATGCAAGCGTTCTATGTGGAGGGGGTGAACTTTATTGTGCAGGAATATATCGACGAGTCTGCCGGCACCGATATCCGGGCGTTTGTGGTGAACGGCAAGGTGGTTGCGAGCATGCAACGCCAGAGCTTGGGTGATGACTTTCGGTCCAACTTGCACCAGGGCGGCGAGGGCACGACAGTGAAGCTGACCGAAGAGGAGCGTAAAACCGCGCGTTTAGCGGCCAAGACGATGGGGTTGCATATCTGCGGTGTCGACATGATGCGCAGTGACCGCGGTCCGTTGGTGCTGGAAGTGAACTGCAGTCCGGGCTTTGGCATCGAGAAGGTGACCGGGCGCAACGTGGCCGGCCCGATTATTGAATATATCGAGCAAGCGGCACGGGCCGGCCGTCGCAAAGACAAAATCGGCGCCTGAGACCCCTCCTAACCAACAGAGGTATTCTTGACTGTGCTACCGTTCTGCTTGTGGTAGTATTACTTATGTTATGCCCGACGCAACACTCATAGGCCTTATCGTTATCCCCGCGTTTGTATTGGTACTGTTGCGTGTTAACGCAGCGATTGTGTTCCTGAGCCTCTGTCTGGGCAGCGTGCTTGTGCAGTTCGTGGGCGGTGACGTGCAATCGGTTGTAAATGGCGCAAGTACCAGCCCGCAGCTGAGCAGTAACACCATACGGCTTGCGGTGCTGACACTGCCCGCGATACTGACACTGCTCTTTATGATACGGACGGTCAGGCCGCCTATGAGGTTTTTGAATATACTGCCGGCTATTGGTACGGGGTTCTTGACGCTGCTGCTTGTTGTGCCGATGCTTTCCCCGGGATTGGGGCACGATGTAGTGCATAGCAACCTTTGGAGCGTGGTGCAAAGCGTACGCCCGGCTATTGTAGCTGCCAGCGCGATTATCTGCTTGCTCTTCCTATGGCTTGGCCGACCGAAAAACCATGAGTCCAAGCACAGCAAGCACCAGTGAGGCGATATATCTAAATTCGGTATTGTATTATATCTAATTTAGGTATAGTATAGAATTTATGAACAAACGATACAATCAGTTACCCCAGGTGGCCTTTAGCATTTTGCTGACACTGGGAGCCGAACCAAGGCATGGCTACGGTATCATGAAGCAAGTTGCCGAAGACTCGGGAGGGAAGATTAAGCTCGTGCCGGGAGCACTGTATGCAAGCATCAAGCAACTTGTTGAACAAAATTATATCCGGGAGGTTGTGGAACCTGATGATCTGCGCCGCCGTTATTACAAAATTACCGGCAAAGGGCGCCGCGTGCTATGTGAAGAGCTTGCATATTACCAGAGTAGCTTGGATTTGGCGCGCCGTCGCCGGTTACTAGATGCGGAAGCCCGGTATGCGTAGCCGTTTTGCGTGGTATGCATGGTTGCTGCGGCTGTATCCGAAAGCATACCGCGAGAAATATGCCGATCAAATGGTACAGACGCTGGGAGATATGCTAGATGATCAGCCGACACGTGCCGGAAAAATGTTCGTGTGGTTGCGCATAGCGTGGGATTTGCCCGTAGGTATCGTTAGCCAGAATACACTCGCGTTGGGCGACAGCGTATCACGTGAGACGCCAGGTTATGTGAGACAGAGTGGTCTGCTTGCGATGTTCTTACTCCTGCCATTTTTTGCAGCAGTTGTGGCCAATGAGATGGCAGTGTTGCTTATGGGACATACGCTGTACGGCAGTTGGCTGTGGAGTACGCCGGTGCTTATGGCGTGGGTGCTTGTATTGCCGGCAATTGCCTGCGCGGTAGCAGCCGCAGGTTTTGTGCGCTATGTGCTGCCTGGCCGGGGAAGGGCCGCTTCATTCTTGCGGCGGATAGGTGATATAAAGCGCACCTGGCCGGTAGTGGTGGTGGGCTTGTGTGCTCTGGGCATCATATGTATGCTGTTCTTTCACGATAGCGTGCACTGCTGGGTACAGAATCCCGTGCATTTCGCTGCCCACATTCATGAGACATGGCAGTGCACGACTCAGGGCTTCCTGGGCGGCAAGTCCTGAGTCGGTATGGGTCGCTGGCGCCGGCTCGACTGCTGTACGTCGCGACGCGAAATTGCCAAGTATCCTACGAGGCAGACTATAAGGAGTGCTAGTACTCCGCCTACCGGCCCGTCACCCCAGCCGAGCCCGCCAACGCTATGGGCTTTACCTGTCCAATCAGCAAATGAAGCCCCCAGTGGCCTGGTGAGAATGTAAGCGAACCAGAACGAGAACACTGCATTCCACTTTAGTAACCAGTGACCGAGAGCAGGGATGAGGAATACAGCCGCAAATAGCAAGCCGGCCGAGAAGAAACCGAGCCCGACCGTATATGCAGTCAAGTCGCCGGCAGCAGTCCCGAGTGCGAACGTTGCGAGTACCGTTGCCCAATAGAACATCTCGCGGCGTGTCGTGGTGATACTATGGATGGACAGCGTTCCTTCCGTTTTGTGCCACAACGTGAGGATAATGATCAGCGCGATAGCGAATACAGCTGTCGATACGACATATGGAACGCCTAGGGCGACGTGCGTCACATCAGCTGCCATGGTGCCGAATACTGCCACCATGCAGACGGCCAGCCAGTATATCCAGGCGTTGTACCGGCGCACCGAAAATTGCAGTACCATACTGATCACAAAACATACGAAACCTGCTATCACAGCCAGATATGGGTTGAAATGACTGACGGAATAGTCCGATATCGATTCACCCATGGCGGTGGACAAAA
>DASVGU010000039.1:0-2144 GCA_036379375.1 Saccharimonadales bacterium (SeqCode) | reverse complement strand
TCGTTCCCGCCGCTCATCATACAGTTCATCATTCTCATCGGCTTGTACGACGGACTGCGCAAAGTTATCGCCGATCCGCACGCCATCATAACGTTCGCATATCCGGGGTTGCAGCATTTACCCTGGCTACAGCATCTGGCGCAAAATGTGCATCTGTTCGACAATACACTGTTTGGGATTGTAGATCTCGGCAAATCCGCGCTTAACTCCTGGGGAGTATATTGGCCCGCTATGATTATCGTGTTGGCCAGCGCGGTAATGCAGTACTACCAGAGCAAGCAGCTCATGCCGGCGAGCAAAGATTCGCGCAAGCTACGTGACATACTTAAATCCGCGGGCGACGGCAAGAAAGCCGACCAAGCCGAGGTCAACGCCGCGGTGGGCCGGAGCACGCGATTTTTGTTCCCGGTGTTTATATTTATCGTTACCGTACGGTTTGCGGCTTCGTTGAGCTTGTACTGGTTTGTAAGCGGGCTCGTGGCATTCATCCAGCAGTCAATAGTGCTGCGTGAGGATGAGACGGAGCTGGAGACAGAGGCCGATGGCCGCACGAAAGATGTTAAAGAGATACCCGAGGCCGAGGTCGTATCCGAAGCCGTGCCGGTGCTGAAGCCGAAAGTTCCAAAACCCAAAAAGAAATCCCCCAAACCTAAGAAAAGGAGGAAGAAACGATGAGTGACGAACTAAGCACTGCGGCGGGCAATGATTCGATGGACGAGGCAATCCGCTACGCCAAAAAGTATTTGGAGGATCTCTTGTCGTTTTTTGGGGTGAATATGGACGTACACGCCACGAGCGATGATGAAGTTATCCAGCTGAACGTGCCATCTACGCATCTCAACGGCTTTTTGATTGGCCAGCGCGGTGAAAACATGCGCTCACTGCAATATCTGGTGAGCAATTCGCTGAAAAATCAGGGTTACGCCAACTCGCGCGTGAACGTTGATGTTGCAGAGTATAAAAAGCAGCGGGCTGACCGTTTGGCGCACACGGCCGAGGATTGGGTGAAGCAGGTTAAGGAATCGGGGCAACCTATGGAGCTCAAGCCCATGAATGCTGCCGATCGCCGCGTTATCCATAAACTAGCCGGTGAGTATGGGCTGAATACCGAATCGGTTGGTGAGGGCCGCGACCGGCACGTGGTGCTAAGACCACCATCGGGCGAACCCGCCGAGTAGCTATTCGCCCAGAACCTGCTTGTATACGGCTAGCGTTTGCTTGGCCATACGTTCCCAGGAATATTTATTGACTTGAGCCGTGTCACCGGTGATGAGCGCTTTGCGCAAGCCAGGGTTGCTCAGTATATCGGCGATTTTAGTGGCCACATCGGTAACGTCGAGGGGGTCAAAATAGTGTACGGCGTCACCATACACTTCAGGCAGGCAAGTGGCGTTGCTGCAAGCTACCGGCGCACCGTGTGCCATGGCCTCGAGCGCAGGTAGGCCGAATCCCTCGCTCAGTGACGGGAAAACATAGGCCGCGCAGTGCTCATACAGCCAGCGCAATTGCCCATCGCTGATAAAGCCGGTGAAGATAACGTTCTTGAGCTTCAGCTCTCGTACCCGGGCTTCGTGCAGCTGGTAGTTCTTGTCTTTTTTGCCGGCTAATACCAGTCGTAGCTCGGGGAATTGCTGCTGTAGAATTGTGAAGGCGTCTATCAGGCGGGCCAGATTTTTGTGCGGTGTCGGCCGCCCCAGGTACATGATAAACTGCACGTTTTCCAGCCCCGGGACCGGCTGTGCGGTTTCGGCTAGCCTGTCGGCGGCTTCGTACGTGACGGTAACCTTGGCCGGGTCTATACCGGTAAAGTTGACGATATCATCTTTGACAAATTGTGTCGGTGTTATGATGGCGTCGGACTTTCGGGCAACGCGTTTGTTAACCCATTTGTAAACCTGCTGTTTGAGTGTGAACGCCACCGGGTTTTTGCTCGGGTTGCGAAAGCGCACGGTTGTGAGGTCCTGCATAGTCGTGACGACCTTGCCGCGGTACCACACCGGCTGCTGCACCATGCCGAAGTGTACCAGGGCAGGCTTTAAACCGTCCAGCTGTTTTTTGAACCCGATTTGCTCATCGAAGGTAAATTCCTTGTGCGGGCAGGCGACCTTGGTAAATCGCGTGTTGGTGAACTTGGCCGCTGCCAT
>DASVGU010000038.1:0-7921 GCA_036379375.1 Saccharimonadales bacterium (SeqCode) | reverse complement strand
AGTACCGGCGCAACAGCTTCAGCCGCGAATTTGTCATTCCAGCTCGCGAACTCCACCTGCCAAAAATTGCGCACCACTGGGTCCTCGACATATCTCAGCACCTCGATACGGAACTTTTTATCGGTAAGGATGCGCGTGATGTCCAGCATGGTGGCATCCGGATAATCCAGCAGCGCCAGCAGCGCATAGCGCAGAATGTACTCGAGCCGCGGGCCCCACGACTCAAACATGCGTTTGAGCACCCCGATGAGCTCACTCGCCGTGTGGGTCTTGAGCTTGGGGTCGTGCACCTCCATGGGATTGAAGGCGATCGGGAAATCGGTGTCGGCCGGGTTGAAGTAAATCACATCGGCTGCCCGCTCGGCAGGGATCCGGCGCAAAATATTGAGCGCGTAATCGCCGTGCGGGTCGATGACCGCGAATCCATACGGGCTGTATATATCACTGATACTCAGCAGCTCCAGCATGCCGGACTTTCCTACGCCGGTCTGGCCGATGATATAGAGATGCCGGCCGCGATCGCTTCTGGGCATGCCGAACATGGTATTATGCCCGCGGAAGTTGGTAGCGGCAACCGGGCTAACGTCGGGGTTATACACGCTTGTGACCAACGGCAGATTGGCCGGAGGCTCGGCGGTCTGGCTCGACGCCCACAAAATGTACGGTGTTTCCACCGTGGTATGCGGCAAGTGATACAGTGTCGCGACTTCTTCTATATTGAGCGTCAGGCTGCGTTTGGCAACCTCGCGCGCCCGGTACAGTGCCAAAATATACGGATCATCAAGCACCCGCTTTTGCTCAAAGCCGTTTAGGTAGGTGGTGTTGAACTGCTTGTAACTGGCGATAATGGACTGCATGTGCAGTTGGGCCTGCGCCGGTTGGGCGTCACCCCGGTACACGATACGTACCGATGTCTCAAATGCCAGCTTCTGCGACTTTTCCTCCGCACCATTGGCACGCAGCTGCTCGTAATCGGTCAACTTAGCAGCCTCGGTCTTGGTCTCGGGCGGCTTCCACAGCAGGGTCGCCATACCGGCAGTCGTCGTACTGCGCTTACCGCGTAAGGTCGCAATATAGCGTTCGTTATGCTTGTGCCATTTGGCTGGAGCGGGCCGGACTACGAGCTGTACCCAGGCTTCCTCCGTTTCCCCGAATTTGGCAAGCGTCGCCGTAATGGCCGCCAAGGGGTCAACCTCAAAACTTTGGAACGTTTTAATGGGCAGCGGGTCAGCCGTAATTAACTTAAGCTCGGTAACAAGCGTCGTCGCAAAGCCGCCGTCCGGCACCGCCATCGTATAATCCGGCACCTCGCTTATCTGCACGCTCGGGTACTGCGCATATATCTGCTCCTCTACAAAAGTCTTCAGATACTGCGGCACCCATACATAGAAGCCAATACGCTTGCCAATGCAGGCTATCTCAAAGCTCAGGCGCTCGCGCATGGTGGGCTGCATGAATTTGTGGGACGGCAACGTGAGCAATCCATGCAAACTGGCAAACATCTGCTCTGCTGCCAGCTCTTTTTTGTCATTGGTACGAGGCACCTGCAGCAGTAGCACTACCCCTGTGTCGTCGTGCCCATCTTGCTCAATCTGGTTACGGAATATTCCTGCCATAGACACCAAGGCCTGCCCCGTGGTAGACCATAAGCACTATTTTCTCATTTTTCAGCCAGTAAACATAGCCTCAAGCATATGCGTCACGCCGGCAAGCGGCTATACTTATAGCACGAAATGAAAACGGCAACACGAAAATCGTTCAAATTTTTGCGGCGATGGCAAATCTGGCAGCTTATGTACATCGCTGCGAGCCTCAGCTGGCTGCTGGCACCTAGTCTGGATCACCGATTGTCATCCCGCGCCACGCTCATCAGTCAATTCGAGGGCGCGGGGCAGCCGTGGGCATGGCTCTTCAGGATATTCGACATCTTGGCGGGGTTGCTTTTGGCATTTGCGGTATACAAAGCAGTCAAAGGCACTCGTAAACCAAACTGGCAGCTGCGAACAACACTGATACTGCTGGGAGTTGTCGCAGCAGGATCAATCATCGATGACATGTTCCCCTCATTCTGCCATTCGCCGGCCGTGTTCTCGTGTATCGTACCCTCGCATCTCTCCCGGTCAATCCACCTCGGCGAATCAGTCATAACCGCTGCGGCATTCTTTTTACTCAACTGTTGGTATGTATATCTGCGAAAGCCTTGGGCACGATATGTATTGGCCATGCAACTGGCTTGGGTAATCTTTGTGTGTATATTCGATACGCGCAGCCGCTACATAAGTGCGACACTACTCCAATTCAGCTACGAGGTCGTCATCGTGTTGTGGATCGCCGCTATCGTACCAGCATTGGAAAGTACAAAGTCGACCTTAAAAAGCATGGCCGAGAACACGGTGGTGCGATTTTTTGGAAGCTGGCTGTTTGCAAGCGGCTTGCTTTCGATAGTTACCGCTATTACGCACGTTCGAGAGGCGGGAAAGTTCAGCGCCATATATCTCGGCGATGCTACTGCCTGGACCGCACAGCACGGTATCGTCACGGGCATTGTACTGATGTATATTAGCCGCCATTTGTGGCGCGGTGAGTTCAGGGCCTGGCAAATAGCATCGGCTCTGCTATGGCTGCAGACGCTCAAATACGCCGTACTCACGCCGAGCTATCTGTTGGTATGTGTTTTCGGGATTAGCGCCGTGGCCCTATTTGTCATGCGGCCATACTTCGATCGCTCCACGAGCGTCGAGCGACTGGCTGACCAGCTGAAGAAACTCGCACTAGTCGTGGCCACAACCATCGCGGCCCTTATCATCGGGATTGCCATCGTGGAATTCAGCCGCCACCACAGTATAGCGGCAGCGAGACTGCATCTGACCACACTGTTCCGCCACCTGCTGCTCATAGATATCGACAACAATAGCGGGCCGCTCCGGTTCAAACTCTTCGGGCAAGCCATAAACATCGCCGGTTTTACGCTCTTGCTCGCTATACTCGTGTCGCTCTTTAAGCCGTACGCGGTACGATCAGCAAACGCCACTATGGAGGACAAAGCCCGCGTACTGAGGCTTCTCGGCAGCCACAGCACGTCCAGCGAGGATTATTTTAAGTACTGGCCGGACAAAACGTATTGGCACAGCAGCAACGGGGCGATTATCACCTTCCGGGTCGTAGGGAACGTAGCCTTTGCGCTGGCCGACCCGATCGCGGACAGTACAGAGTCCCGCCAGGCCGCAGCCGAAGAATTCTTGGCGTATTGCAGACGCCACGGCTGGCGAGCATGCTTCCTCATGGTCACCGGCAATGCGCGCGATCTCTATGCAAACACCGGATACAAACTATTCCGGATCGGCGCAAGCGCTCTGGTCGATATCCGACAGTTCAACGGCACAACAAGCCAGGGGAAATGGTGGCGCTGGGTGCACAACAAAGCGGCCCGCCAAAACTTACACTACCAGCTGCAGGTTCCTCCGCATGCACCCGAACTTTTGGCACAGTTGCAAGCCGTGTCCGATGAATGGCTGCAAGTCGGTGGGCACCAGGAGCACGGCTTCGCTATGGGGTATTTCAACAAAGCGTATCTGCAGGAGTGCCGGCTACACACACTCCGCAAAGATGATACAATCGTCGCCTTCGCCAACGAGCTGCCGGTGTACAACGGCCTGCCAACCGCAACCATCGATCTCATGCGCTACCGCCCGCAGGAATCCCACGCCATGCCGGTCCTGTTGGCGGCAACAATCAAACAGCTCGGCAGCGAGGCAGACGGTAAGTCAAAATTTGACCTCGGCTTCGTGCCGTTGGCAGCTCCATCCGGGAAAGCGGAACGTGCTGCCAGCAAATTGGGCCAGCTGTTGATGGGTGAGACTATGTCTGCACGCGGGCTTGAACAGTTCAAGAACAAATTTGCCCCCGACTGGCAGGACGATTTTATCGCCTTCGATGGCGATTGGGCCGACTTGCTCCACATCGGCCGCTACCTTGGTAAGCTCCTAAAAGCCTAGCAATCACTACTAGTAGAGAGCGGCGGCCTTAGGCATCGTCGCGCCCTTAAATATTTCCTTAACCTCGTCGGCTTCGACAGTTTCTTTCTCGAGTAACACTTTCTTGAGTTCCTCAATCTTGTGCAAGTTGGCCTTGATGACCATGCGCGCTCGATTGGCAGCCTCAGTAATGAGACCCTCAACCTCTTGATCAATGATTTTGGCGGTATCGTCGGAATATTCGCGCTCGTGCACAAGCTTGTCGAGCATCATGCCGTCGTCCACGTGGAACACTTGGTCGCGCAGCCGTTTCCCCATACCTTGGTTCACCACCATATCACGGGCAATCTCAGCAGCTTTCTGCAAATCATTGCCGGCGCCGGTAGTCACTTGGTCTGAGCCGTAAATAATTTCCTCAGCGATGCGCCCGCCCAGTGCCCGCGCCAAGACATCCTTAAATTCAACGATAGAGGTATACACGCGGTCTTCGGGCGGCAAGAACCAGGTAACGCCGCCGGTACCGCCGCGCGGGATAATCGTTACCTTGTGCACGGGGTCGCTATCCGGCAACACGTGCCCGACAATAGCGTGGCCGGATTCATGATACGCCGTCAGCTCCTTCTCTTTCTCGTTCATAACCTTGCTCTTGCGCTCAGGGCCAATAGCCACGCGCTCAAACGCTTCGGTAACATCTTTATTGCTGATTTCCTGGTGATTATTCCGTGCCGCGATAATGGCCGATTCATTGGCAATATTCGCCAGATCCGCCCCACTGCTACCGGCTGATTTAGCCGCCAGCGCGTCCAGATCCACTGATTTCTCGAGCGGTTTTTTAGCAAAATGCACTTTCAGGATGGCTTCACGGTCCTTGCGATCCGGCAGGCCAATGTCCACACGGCGATCAAAACGACCGGGCCGCAGCAGCGCCGGATCCAGCACATCAGCACGGTTTGTCGCGGCCAAGACTATCACGTTTTGGCCCTGTTCAAAGCCATCCATCTCTACCAAAATCTGGTTAAGTGTCTGCTCGCGCTCATCGTGGCCGCCGCCCATGCCGCTGCCGCGGCGCCGGCCAACGGCGTCAATCTCATCGACAAAAATGATGCACGGTGCGTTTTTCTTGGCTTTGGCAAACAGGTCACGCACCCGCGAGGCGCCCACGCCTACAAACATTTCCACGAATTCCGAGCCGGAAATAGAGAAAAACGGCACATTTGCCTCACCCGCAACAGCGCGTGCGAGCATCGTCTTGCCAGTCCCGGGAGGCCCTACCAGCAGTACGCCCTTCGGAATACGGGCACCCATATGGTTGAATTTCTTGGGGAATTTCAGGAATTCTACGACTTCTTGCAGATCCTGCTTTGCCTCGTTGCTGCCCGCAACATCGAGGAATGTAACCTTATCCTTCTCGTTGCCATACAGCCGGGCCCGGCTCTTCCCGAAGCTGAGGGCTTGATTGCCCTGCCCCTGGGCCGACCGCAGCATAAAATACAACAGCCCGCCGATTAGCACGGTTGGCAGCACCACCTCCAGTACGCCCGCCCATATCGAACCACTGGAGCTCTCGGGCTTGTACGTAACCTGCACCTTGGAATAATTCAACCCCTGGTCCTTCAGGCTAGCATTCGGGTCGGTGTACGCTTTAAGCGTTGCATGATCCTCGCCCTTCGGCGTAATTTCCAGCTCGTTCCCATTGGCCACCATCTTGGAATATTTGCCGGCATTGGCATCGGTAATAGCCTGGGTAAGCGGAATATTTTTGAGCGAGCTGCCCTGATTCGTCGCGGCTACCACAATAAGCACGATAAGTACCACGAGCGCCAAGAAGCCGACATTCTTCATGCCCTTCTTACTCCCCTTCGGCCGGTTGCCTCTCATCGGTGATTTATCCATGAGCTTCTATTATATACAATTTATGTCTGTTTTGCCTAGCGCTCATTACGCCTGAGTGCCAGATTGTCCCTGCCAACCTGCAGCCGATATCCTTTTACCGCGTCGATACTCTTGCCGGAGCGAGCCACTTTTGCCCCCACCGTGAGCCGCTCGATTGCCCGGCGGTCAAATTCCCTCAATCCCTGGCTGCGCAGCCAGGATGCCATAACTTCCCGCGCCACATCGTGCGGCAGCAGCACAAACCATTCCCGCTCCAGCTCCGGACCAAGCCGGCCTTCCAGTAAGGCGTCAATTTCGGCATTGAGCCTCCCCGCAGTGCGGCTTATCGCCAGCAGCCGCTGTTTGTCGGCCTCGCGCCACTTTGGCAGCACATTGTGCCGTATATGATTGCGCAGATAGTCGGTACTCGTGTTCGTGCTGTCTTCGTGCCACACAAGCCCGTGGTACTTGGCATACTCGATAATCTCCTTTTTGGACACACCAAGCAACGGGCGGACAATAGTTCCGTTATTCGCGAGTGAACTCAACCCCTTCCTGCCCGTACCGCGTGCCAGGTTAATAACGGCCGTTTCCAGCGCATCATCACGGTGGTGAGCCGTAAGTACCGCGTCAGATCCGCTCGCACGCATAACACTCTCCAGGAAGGCGTATCGGGCGGTCCGAGCAACCGCCTCACTCGTGCCCGGCCCCAAATGCCCCCGGTCGAATACAAACGGCACCCCATGCCGGCGTGCCAGCTGCTCGACGAGCTTCTTGTCCTCATCCGAATCTTCCCGAATACCGTGGTCATAGTGCGCCACGACCAATTTCCACGACGGCGCTCCCGAAGCACGAGCTCTGCCGCACAGAAGGTCCAGCAGCACCACGCTATCCACCCCGCCGCTCACCGCCACGACATATTTACCCGGTGCAATCTCAATATCCATACAAGTACTAGTTTAGCCGATTTTAGGCCAATATAGCTCGAGTCCAGCCTGCTATAATCCTCAAGCCTGGCAGCTACTCCGCCATGAAGTTATATAATTGCAGGTAATGCGTACCCCGGACACCACTTCACAGTTGGTCAAAGATCTACTGAGCGTGTACACGGAGCTCTTGATCCCCTTCATGAAAGTCCGGCGCGATATGCCCTTCCCCACCGAGCCGGAGCGACAGGAAACCGATGGCGAACACGCTTTCACCCTAGCCATGCTGGCCATAACCGTCGCACAAAGACTCGATCCTACCCTCGACACCGGTCTGATTGCCAAATACGCCCTGGTACACGATCTGGTTGAAGCTTATGCCGGCGATGTGTCGGTACGGGCCGACGAAGCCGCCCATGCCGCCAAAGCAGCCAATGAGCACGCGGCGTATTTGCAGATAAAAAATACCTTCAGCCGCAGCGCGCCGTGGATCGTCGACTGTATCGAGCACTACGAAGCTCGCGCAGACCGTGAAGCAAAGTTGTGTACGCTGCCGACAAATGTATGGGCGCCCTCACCCGTCTGGCTGATGAGGGTAAGACCTGGGCCACTTACTATCCCGAGCCCGATGGCAGCGGCTTCCACGCCGGTGTTAAGCGTCTGCGTACCAAGGCCGCCGCATATCCCGACTTACTACCCCTGTTCGAGGCCATCCACGACTACCTCGACCACCAGTGGCCCACATATCTCAAGAAACACCGTAAGTCTCATGCATAAAGCGAAAGGAAACCATGGCAAACCCGGCACCATCTCTTAAAAAACGCATTGAACTATTGGAAGCCCGCAACAAACGCGTGGAGGCCGATAAAGCTTGGGAAACCAGCTGGCAGCGGCGGCTAGCCATTATGGCACTTACCTATCTGGTCGTGGTGTTTTACCTGTACTTCGTGGTGCACATTGACCCCTGGATTAACGCCCTCGTGCCGGTAATCGGTTTCTTTTTGTCAACGCTAACGGTATCGCTATACGAAAGGTGGAAGCTCACCAGGAGAAGCCATGAGTAAAGACGGCTTACACACCCTGCTCTGCGCCACAACCAATCCGATGAAATTCGGGTTCGGCAAAGCGGTATTTGCACGATACGGAGTC
>DASVGU010000037.1:0-5788 GCA_036379375.1 Saccharimonadales bacterium (SeqCode) | reverse complement strand
ATGGTTGCCGGTCAACATCCGGGCGACGAATTGATTTTCGCAAACGGCGGCGACCGCGACAGCGAAAAGGCTATCCCCGAAGCTGAAGTTTGCCGTCAATACAAAATTGAGATGCGTTTTGATGCCGGCAGGGGCAAACCGGACAGCTCGACTCGTATCAACCAAGCCACCGGCCACGAAGTAGCCTAAAAGCCCGACGTTACGGGCACTTTGAGCGGCTACTGTTGCCGCCCGAGCACTGCGGGGCTAGTTTATGCCGATGCCCTTGTAGGTAATGCCAGCCTCGGCTAGCTCATCACGGCGGTGTTGCAAGATGTTGCGGCCGTCAACGACAGTCTTGATGCCTGCCGCTTGCAAGTCCTTGGCACGAAGGTTGCGGAACTCTTTGTGCCCGGTTGCTATGACGATTGATGGCGAGTGTGCCAGGGCCTCGCGCAGGCTGGCCACAGTGGATTGCCCCGGCATGTGCGGGTCGAATACCGCCACGTTAGCACCGTTTTCTTCCAAAATGGTGCGGATAACCTTGGCCGGACTCTGCCGGTCGTCGCCCACGTCTTCCTTGTACGATAGCCCCAGCAGTGTCACTTTGGCTCCGTCCAGTGACTCTACATCATCCCCGACGCTCTCTGCCAGCAGTTCGACGGTAAATTGCGGCATATGCTCGTTGATGTCGCGTGCCAGGCGCAGAAACTGGTGCTCAAACTCGTGCGCATGCGCGTATTCTATGAGGTAGTACGGGTCCACCGGTATACAATGCCCGCCCACGCCGCAGCCCGGGTGGTGTGCCATGAAGGCAAATGGCTTGGTAGCAGCGCCGTTTATGACGTTCTCCACGTTGAGCCCCAGCTTGTGGAACGACATCGCCAGCTCGTTTACAAACGCGATATTAATGTCGCGGAAAGCGTTCTCGACTACCTTTACGGCCTCGGCCTCTTTAATTGACGCCATGGGACGGATTTCGGCGTCGATGAGCGACTCGTACAGACTTTTGGCCAATTCCAGCTCACGTGGCGAGTTAGCACCGATGACGCGGTTGATGTTGGCTACGCTCCAGGTTTGGTTCTGGGGATTAAGATCTTGCGGCACTTTGCCAGGGTTAATGCGTTCGGGGCAGTGTGCCAGATACAGGTCGGTACCCACGCGTTTTTGGCTCAGCTTTTCCAGGAGCGGGGTGATTACCTCATCGGACACGCCCGGGTTCACGGTGGATTCGAGCACGATAAGCGTGCCTTTCTGTACGTGCGGGGCGATGTCGGTCACGGCACCTTTTACGGGGTCTAGGTTAGGTGTTTTATCGGCATTTACAGGGGTGGGGACACAGATAATAACGGCCTGGGCCTTTTCTATCAGACTCATATCGTCGCTAAAACGTACCGAACTGTGCTCCAGATCGGCATCACTGATGTCATCGATATAGGATTTTGCCCGGGTCAGGACAGCAACCTTTTCGGTGTTTTTTTCGATACCGATGACGTGGTATCCCTTGCGGTCGGCCAGCAGCGCCAGTGGCAGCCCAACATAACCGAGCCCCACCACGGCAATAGTTTTGATCTCTTGCATCTGTTCCTCTAATTAGTCTATATAGTATTATAGTAGAATAATCCTGAGAATACAGTGATCCCGGGGAGGAAAGATTCGTGAGGCTGCTCGTTGTCTCGATATGCAAAAATGAAGCCGCGACTATTGCGGAACTGATTCAGCGCATCCCTAAGAAATATGCGGGCGTAAGTAATATCGAAATATGTATTGTCGATGACGGCAGCACCGACGATACCGCGGCCCTGGCACGCAAGGCCGGAGCTACGGTGTACAGCGATGGTGCCAACAAAGGCCTGGCGTACCGTTTCCGTGAAGTGCTCACGATTGCGCTCGATAAGGGCACGGACGTACTCGTAAACATCGATGGCGACCTGCAGTTTATGCCCGAAGATATATCGAAGATAGTTACACCGGTCCTCGAGGGCGATGCGGATTTCGTGGCAGCCGATCGCTTTTTCGACACCGCAACCGGCAAGCTGCGCCGGCCGCAAAACATGCCTGCCGGCAAATACTATGGCAATAAGCTTGGCGCGCGCGTGGTGAGTAACCTCGCCGGGCGGCACTTTAACGATGTTACCTGCGGCTTCCGCGCGTACAACCGCGATGCCATGCTGGCGCTTAATCTCAGCAGTACGCACACCTACACGCAGGAATCATTCCAGGTGTTGGCCGCCAAACGGCTGCGTATCATTACCGTTCCCACCAAAGTGGTGTACTACAAGGGCCGCAAATCCCGCGTCGTTTCCAGTCTGTTTTCGTATATCGGCACCAGCACGCTTAACATATTACGTGCCTACCGCGATTTTGCCCCTTTAAGCTTTTTCTTCCGTGCCGGACTCATCCCGTTTGTGATCGGCTTGGCGTGTCTCATCGCGCTCGGTATCCGTTGGATCATCGTTGGGCAATTCAGCCCCTTCAAGTTCGTGGGTTTTGCCGGCCTGTATCTTATAACGCTTGGCTTTTTCCTGTGGGGGCTGGGCCTGATGGCGGATATGCTTGTGCGTGTACAGAACACCCAGGAAAGGATTTACGAAGATATTAAGCGCCTCCGCTACCCCAAAGACAAGTAGTTAAAGGGTTATCGGGGTTAAGAAACTACTCGACCGTGACGGATTTCGCAAGGTTACGCGGCCGATCAACGTCATAGCCTTTCTGGACAGCAGTGTAGTACCCAAACAATTGCAGCACGATGGCCACAAGTATCGGGCTGGTCTGGTCCAGTGTTGGCGGTATGTATATGACGTCGTTTGCGAGCCTGGACACAGTCTTGTTATCTTCAGTCGCTACAGCGATGACACGCCCGTTGCGTGCGCGGATTTCTTCGATATTGCTGTACGTTTTGTCGAGCAGCGGTGAGTTGGTAGCAATCGCGAACGTAGGGAAGTGTTCATCTATCATCGCCAGCGGCCCATGCTTCATTTCCCCGGCAGCATAGCCCTCGGCGTGAATATAGCTCACCTCTTTAAGCTTGAGTGCTCCCTCCAATGCGCATGGGTAGCCATAACCGCGCCCGACATAAAGGAAATCGTGAGCTCCGGCGTATTCCTTTACTATACTTTGTATAGTATTGGATTGTTCCAGGACTTTGGCGGCTTTGTCTGGCAGAGCGCTGAGCTCTTGCAGTAGTGGCTTATAGAGCGGGCTGGCACCGTTGCATAGATAGAGCGTAATCTCGGCAAGCACGCTCACCTGAGCGATAAATGCCTTGGTGCTTGCCACGGCCTGCTCCGGCCCGGCGTGGCAGTAGACACCGGCATCGGTCATACGGGCGATAGTGCTGCCCACGGCGTTCACGACACCCAGGCGCAAGCAGCCGTAGTTCTCAACCTTCTTAAGCGCGGCGATGGTGTCGGCAGTCTCGCCGGACTGGCTGATGGCTAACAATACCGTTGAGCGACTGAAGGGCTCGTTGCGGTATTTGAACTCGCTGGCCAGCTGCACTTCCACCGGTATACCCGCCAACTCTTCTATGAGGTATTCGCCCACTAGTCCCGCATAATAACTTGTGCCGCAGGCCACAATCACAATGCGGTCGATATATTTTAGTTGATCGGCAACACTCTCCAGCCCGCCTAGTTTTACGGTGTTGCTGTCTGGTTTGATCCTTCCAAGTGTCGCCAGGCGGATTGTCTGTGGAGCTTCGTGAATTTCTTTGAGCATGAAGTATGGGTAGCCGCCCTTGCTGGCAGCGAGCGCGTTGTGCTCCAGCACCTCGGCCTCGTGTGTGACGGGCCGCGCATCTTTGAAGTTTTTGATTTTGTACGAACCGTCTCGGTGCAGTACCGCGAATTCGTAATCTTCCAGATACACGACCTTATGTGTATGTTCCATGATAGCCGCGGGGTCGGATGCTACAATGAGCGCGCCCTCAGCAATGCCGAGCACCAACGGGCTTGAGAGACGTGCTGCATAGAGAGTATCGGGCTCGCTGGACGTCGCGGCAACGATGGAATAGGCGCCGCGCAGGCTGTTCAGCGTCTCTTCAAAAGCGGCCGCGAATGTTTTGCTGGAGCGCATATAAAAGTCGATGAGGTGGGGAATGACCTCGGTATCGGTCTCGCTCACGAAGGCGTAACCGTGCTTTTGCAGCTGTGCGCGCAGCTCAGTGTAGTTCTCGATGATGCCGTTGTGTGCGACCATAATCGTTTTGCTGGCATTATAATGCGGGTGTGCGTTGGCCACGGTAACACCGCCGTGCGTTGCCCAGCGCGTGTGGCCGATGGCCAAATTGGTTTTTGCACTTGCCGGCAGACTCTCGCGCAGCGTATGTACGCGCCCGACTTGCTTGTCGACCGTAAGCTGGCCGTCGCTGAGATATGCGATGCCGGCCGAGTCATAGCCGCGGTACTCGAGTGCAGTGAGCCCGTCGAGCACGACATCAAGGCCATGTTGCTGTTTCCCGATATATCCGACAATTCCGCACATGGTTATTGTTCCCCGGCTGCTTTCTGATTCTGGTGGGCGGCGATTGCGGCAGAGAGTACGCTGCGCATGTTTCTCTGGAATTGCTTGGGTGAGAATGATGCGGCGTATGCGCGCAAGGCATTGCGATTGTAGCGTGACGGGTCAAAGGTGGCGAGCGTTTGCGCGAGCGCGGTAGCGTTGGGCCGGGCGAAAAATTCGCCGGTTTTGCCCGGGATGACGTAGTCCAGTGGCCCACCGGCCTTGTAGGCAATAACCGGTGTGCCGGCAGCCATAGCCTCTATTGGAGTGATGCCGAAATCTTCGGTGTCAGTAGGGAAGATAAATGCCTGGGCACTGGCAAACTCTTCTTCGAACACCTCGTCGCTCACGCGGCCTAAGAAAGTTACGCTTGGTCCGGCAAGCTTGCGAAGCCGTGCGTGGTCGGGCCCGTCGCCGGCAACGGTGAGGGACAGGTTCAGCTTCGTGCATGCCTCGACGGCCAGGTCAAAGCGCTTATACGGCGTCTGCCGGCCGGCTACAAGAAAGCCGTGCCGCTTGAGGTTCTGGTTGTGAGGCTTTTGAAAGCGCTCCACGGATACCGGAGGGAAAACCACCGCAGCGTCCCGGCCGTAGTACTTCTTGATCTCGTGTTGGATATGGGTAGAGTTAGCTATCATGATATCAGGCCGCTGTGCAGCTTTGTAGTCCCACCGGCGCAGGGGAGCGACCAGCAGCATGAGCCCTAAACGCGCCAGCCAATTGAGCCCGCGAGGGAAGCCGGGCCGCTGCAGGTATGTATCGTAGCGGCTCCAGTAATAATGTGTTGGCGCATGGCAATAGTTAACATGTAAAGTATTTGTAGGAACCTTAATACTTTTGGCCTCGGCGCCGCTGCTGGAGATGACCAGGTCATAGTCGTGGAAATCGAGGTGGGTGAACCACCAGATGCGCAAAATCGGTATAAACTTGCGCACGCTCCCAAGGTACTGCAGCCAGCCGGTCCGAACCTTGTTGTCCAGCCGCCGCCGCCACTCCGGCGTGCAGTATGATGTAAAGATCGGCGCCTCAGGAAACATTTTGTGCAGCTGCTCCACCACTAGCTCTGCCCCGCCGCCTACCAACCAATCGTGGACGATTGCCACACGCGGTGTCTGTTGAGTGTCTGCCACTAGCTGGCTCCGCGGTGAAACAATACCACCGACACGGTCTTGGCCAGGATTACCAGATCTTCCCAAAGGCTCCAGTGCTGCACGTAATAGAGGTCGAGCTTGCGTCGAACTTCGAAGCTGATGTCACGCCGCCCCGAGATTTGCGCCAGACCGGTCAAGCCGGATTTTACAGAGAG
>DASVGU010000036.1:0-4497 GCA_036379375.1 Saccharimonadales bacterium (SeqCode) | reverse complement strand
GCTATTGCTGGGCGCGTTCATCGAGCCCCACCTTGTGACACTCGCACACAGCCAGGTAAGCCGCTCACTCATCACCATCTGCACAACGCTCGGTTGTGCATTCATACTGCTGAGCGTCGGCGAATACATCGGCATTCTCATCAAGACCAAGGTGTACGCAAAGCCGCTCAACAAGGTTGACAATGCTTTTGGCTTGGGCCTCGCATTCGTCTCTATGCTTGTCGGTGTATGGCTTGGTGCCGCTATCTTGCTCTCGCTGCCGAACCCCGGCGTCCAGACTGCTATTAAAGGATCGCGTATCGTAGCGGTGCTCACCCGTGCCCTCCCGCCTGCACCGAATGTCATCGCCGGCCTGGGGCGGCTCATCGACCCCAACGGCTTCCCGCAGGTATTTACGGGCAACGAGCCCGCGCCATCCGATAATGTTAACCTGCCGTCACTCGGTACACTGGCTTCGGCCGTGCAAAAAGACGAGAAATCGGTCGTAAAGATAGAGGGGCAGGGGTGCGGCGGTATCGTAGAGGGGTCGGGCTTCGTTATAAGCAAAAACCTTGTCGCCACCAACGCACACGTTATCGCCGGCATCGCCGATCCGTATGTGTTCGACACTAACGGTTCCCACAGTGCAACACCTATTTGGTTCGACCCTAATCTCGACTTCGCGGTGCTGCGCGTAAGCGGCCTCGCCGGAGCGTCGCTCAGCATATATCACGAGACTGTGGATCACGGCACGCCCGGCGCAGTGCTCGGCTATCCGGGCGGGGGTAATTTCACTGCGCGATCGGCTGTGGTGCTCGACGAATTCAACGCCACCGGCCGCAACATTTATGGGCAAGGTACGACCGACCGCAACGTGTACGAGCTCAAAGCCAACATTATCCCCGGTAATTCGGGCGGGCCGCTGGTAGGCACGGACGGCTCAGTGCTCGGCGTCGTGTTCGCAGAATCTACCGAATACAACCACGTTGGCTACGCCCTTACATCTCCCCAGGTAAGCGGCGAGATCTCGCAGGCCAAAGCCCATGCCAACCAAGCAGTAAGCACCGGCAGCTGCGCCAAATAACCCCCGGGGAATCCTGCCCTTTTACGCAGCGGCCCGCTTACTATATAATTGCAAGCAATGGCTGCATCAAAGATCACGCTCGAGAAAGTACTGCCGTGGATGCTCGTTATTGTCGGCATTGTCGGCATTGTTGCATCAATTGTCATTACCAACGACAAATTCGATCTGGCCGCCAACCCGGCATTCCGGCCAAACTGTGACCTCAACCCCGTCGTCAGTTGCGGTTCGGTCATGGCCAGCCCGCAAGCCCACGCCTTTGGGGTTATGAACCCGTATGTCGGACTTATCGGATTCCCAGTCCTCGTCACCATCGGCATGGCACTGTTCGCCGGAGCCCGCTTCAAGCGCTGGTTTTGGCTCGGCATGCAAGCCGGGCTCACCTTCGGTATCATTTTCGCGTATTGGCTGCTGTACGAGAGCGTCTACGCCATTCATGCGTTGTGCCCGTACTGTCTAAGTGTCGATCTGGTGCTTACCATCATGTTCTGGTACGGACTCCTGTACATCGTGGGGAAGGGCTATCTCCCGCTGCCCAAGAAAGGCATATGGCAAAAACTAGCCGCAGCTGCCCGGGCTCATCACCTGGATATTCTTATCTTGTGGTTTCTCATCGTCATATTCTTTATATTCAAGCACTTCTGGTATTACTTCGGCAGCCATCTTTTCTAGACAGTCCCGGCGGCAACTACTTGCGAGCAGGCAAGCATCGCTCAGGTAGCAAGCGCGTATATGGCAGCGATAGCGGCTATCGTCATGGCGCCGGTGGTAAGCCAGCCAATGACAGATGATATCGGGCCATTTACCCATTTGCCCATAATGCGTTTATTTCCACTGATAAGCAGGATAAGCGCCATAATTACTGGGGCGATGAGCCCGTTGATCACAGCTGCGTAGATAAGTGCTTTAATAGGGTCAATACCCAGGAAATTGATACCAAGCCCAATAAGCACCGATATCATAATGATGCCATAAAACGCCGAAGCCTGGCTCAGCTTACGGTACAATCCTTCGCGCCAGTGAAAGCTCTCTGATATCGTGTAGCTACTGGAGCCGGCCAGCACAGGAATGGCCAAGAGCCCCGAGCCAACGATGCCGATCGCAAACAAAAAGTACGTTGCATTGCCGGCAAACGGGCGCAGCGCCTCGGCGGCCTGGGCCGAAGTCTGTATATCGGTGATACCGTGCGTAAAAAGTATGCCGCCGCACGCCGCAATGATAAAATACATCACCGCTTCCGAGAAAAACATACCCGACCACACATCGACACGCATTGATCGGATCTCCCGGCGCGGGATCAGCGAGCGGCGCAGTTTGAGCGTTTTCTTGCCGTGCAAAATTTCTTCCTCTACCTCCTGCGAGGTCTGCCAGAAAAACAAATACGGCGAAATGGTCGTCCCGAGGACTGCACAAATTATAATAAAGTCGCTCTTGCTAAAGTGCATATGCGGTGCAAACGATTGCGCCAGTACGGTGTGCCAATTAAGGTGCGCCATAAACGCCGATATCACATAGGCAACCAGCACGAAGGCCAGCCATTTGAGGTACTTGGCATACTTTACATACGGTGTAAATATCTGCAAGCCGAGAGTAAGTATCGTAAAGCCGATGACCAGCCACGCAAAGTCGAGCCGCGGGTTGAGCAACCGGGTTGCCTGGGCCATTGCCCCCAGATCAGCACCGATGTTAATGGCGTTAGCAATAAACAGCAGCATGGCACACAAATACAGTACGCGCCGCGAGAAAAACGCTCGGATGTTGGCTGCCAAGCCTTGCCCAGTCACCAGGCCAATGCGCGCACACATCGCCTCAATGTTCGCGTCAAGCGGATATAACCACGCCGCCATCCACAAGAAATGATAGCCATACTGTGCCCCGGTCTGTGAATATGTGGCGATTCCCGAGGGATCCTGGCCGGCTGCACCGGTCGTCAAGCCCGGCCCCAGCGTGTTCCAATATTTTTTCGCCCGTTTGCCAACCTTGCCCCTCGGCAGGGTTCTCACTGTCTTTCTGCCAACTTTAAGCGTCCGCTCCAGGAGCACAGCGGGAGCTTCGGCACTTTTTCTCAATATATCTTTTGGCATGTCAGTTTTCTGGTAAAGCGTAACCGGTTTAAACACATGTATTGTACCATCAAACCCACGCTGCACTAACCGCAAAAGCGGCAACAGAGAATACCACACGCAAGAGACCACCCGCGGGGACGGGGCGAGCACATTATTCGTTGCGAAGTGCCGTAATCGGGTCCTTGCGCGCGGCCTTGAGCGCCGGAACAGTTCCAAAGAGAATCCCCACCACTATCGACACACTTCCTGCCACGATCATCGCCTGCCAATCAAAGGTCGGCGTCAGGCTGGTGAGTACGCGCAGTACGACATTTGCGGCCAGTGCCACCAGAATGCCGATAATCACACCGACGACGCTCAACAGGAGCGCCTCAGCCATAAACTCGCTCAATATCTGGCGATTCGTCGCGCCGACAGCCTTGCGAATACCAATCTCGTGCATACGCTCCGCCACCGACACCAGCATCACGTTCATGATACCCACGCCGCCCACCAGCAAGGAAATGGCCGCCACACCAGTTACCAGTTCAGTGAGTGTATCCAGCACGCTCGTGGTCGCCGCCAGACTGTCGCTCTGCTTCAGCACCGTCACTGCGTGGCTGTAGCCATGCAGTTTTGCCAGATTGGTTTGTACCCGGGCCGTCACCGCATCCGCTTGGGCCGAGTCGCGCGGCTTGGCCAGTATCTCATAAATGGAGTCCGTGTTATTCGTAAGCGTCTGGCTGTCGTCGTAGGGGATAAAAATAGCGTTGTCGAAGTCGATGTCGGCCGACAACGGCGCACTGCCAAAACTATTCAGGATACCTCGCACCGTAAACTGCTGCCCGCGGAAGGTAAAGGTCTCACCCAGCGGC
Organism: Saccharimonadales bacterium (SeqCode); assembly: GCA_036379375.1. Lineage (GTDB taxonomy): Bacteria > Patescibacteriota > Saccharimonadia > Saccharimonadales > UBA4665 > DASVGU01. The sequence goes on along the minus strand of DASVGU010000036.1, from coordinate 517 downwards.
ACTTCCTGATTAAACATCGCATTGGCCGCATTCGCGCCCAACACCGCTAGATTTTGCGTATTGTCGTTACTGCTAAAGAACGACCCGTATGCCAGGCCCTGGTTCACGATACTCGCAAAGTCATCACCTGTGGCTACCACCGGGCCAGCCTTGTATGCGCCGCGCTCCGCGTGTACCTGGCCGCCAATAATCGCCAGCGGCGCAGCCATATCGACACCTTGCGTCGCGCTGACCGTCTTCAGATCTTTGGCAGACAAATCACCGCTTGTTTGCAGCGTCGTAAACAGCTTCAGGCTGCCGACCGATGATGTCGTCGCCTGGCCCGGGCGAACCGTTATCATATCTTTGCCATAATGGTCTATCTGTTGCGACACCTGCTCTTTTACGCCTTGGCCAATGCTTGCAACGGTAATGACTGAGCCCACACCGATGATAATGCCCAGCATCGTGAGCAAGCTCCGGCCCTTGTTGCTGCGCAAGGTCGTCGCCGCCGTTTTGATGCTGCCCCGGCTAAACA
>DASVGU010000035.1:0-5474 GCA_036379375.1 Saccharimonadales bacterium (SeqCode) | reverse complement strand
GAACAACCGCTGGCAAGATCCAAACGCCCCCGACCCGACCAATGAGCTCAGCTGGCAGTCCAACAGCTCCACACTCATCTTAGCCACCGAGGCTCAGGATAAAAACGGCAATATAATATTCTCGGATCCGCTCGATTATATCACTGAAAAGAACAACAACATTTACTTCGTCCAGAACGGAACGCTGTACAAACGGGTACTTGCAGCGCCCGACCCCAATAACAGCGCGGTGACAACGTGCCCGGCCGCTACGTCGAGCAGCAGTTGTCCGCCAGACGCGGTGCTTGTGCACAATGTGGCCTCCTTTAGCGTGCAATATTACGACGCCGCTAACGCCAGTGTTCCGCCGTCCGACGCCCGCTCTATAGGGATCACCCTGCAGCTCGCCACCACGGAATATGGGCACACCATACATGCAAGCTATACTACAAGGATGGTGTTCCGCAATGATTAACGCAATACGGGCAATCAGAACACATATCCGGGACAGCCGCGCCCAAAAGTCCGAGCACGGGATGATTCTCGTGGCAGTAATAATCGTATCGACAGCCCTCATGCTTGCAGGCCTCGCCCTAGCAGCGGGCGTCGCTAACCAATTCTCTCTGGCAAGCGACAATTTGTACAACACGAACGCCGACATGGTTGCCGAAGCGGGTATAGAAGAATCCGTCGAGCAGCTCAACCAAAGTGATAGCTTCACCGGTTTCAGCTCGCCCCAGGTATTATTCAACAATGCATCCCAGGGCAAAGGACAATACACCACGACCATCACGAACACCGGCGATGCGAACGCCAAAAGCATCGTGTCCGTCGGCAGCGTGTACCGGCTCAGTGACCTCACCACACCGGCAAGTACCCGTATCGTGAAGGTGACTGTGGTCGGAACGACTTCTGAGGGATATTCGGTGCAATCCGGGCCCGGCGGCCTCATCCTCGGCGGCAGCGCCACCATTACCAACTCACAAGTGTATGTAAACGGTACCATCACTTTGACGGGATCCGCTAAAATCGGGACGGTCAGCCAGCCGCTCACTGTCGATGTCGCTAACGATGCCTGCCCCAGCGGATCGTCCCCGGGCCCGACATACCCGCAGGTATGCACCGACGGATCGCAACCTATCAGCATGGCCTGGAGTACCAATATCTATGGCACGGTGTGCGCCACCGGCCAAACCAGCACCGGACCGAACACCAACAGTCCCAATATACAAGGTGGTGACGGCGGTTCCGGCCTGGAGGCAGGCTGCACGGCGCCTGAGGTGACTATGCCCTCCTACGACCGTGCCGGGCAGATCGCTGCCGTTACCACTACCAAAAGCAGCACCGACAGCAGCGTTGATTGTACGCAATGGGTCAGCCCAAACGGTTTTGCGCGTACCTGGCCGGCAAACCTCGAAATAACCGGCAATGTTGACCTTGGTAACAGCTGCAACGTTACCATCACCGGCAACGTGTACATCACCGGCAATCTAACGATCGACGGGGCGGCCAAGATAACGGTGGCAGACAGCGTCGGCACGACTCGGCCGGTCATCATCGTAGACGGCACCATTACCGTTGGAGGTTCGGCAAGCCTCATCGCCAATAGCAGCGGTACTGGCATAGAATTTATAAGCTTCCAGAGCACTGCCAGCTGCAACCCCAATTGCACCAGCCTCAGCGGTAACGACCTTAAAACATCGCAGGTAACACAAACAGTCAGCATCGGCGGGGCCGCCAAAATGGCAGGCATGATCTTCGATGCCTACTGGGGGGAAATTACGGTGACCGGGAGCGGCAACGTTGGCTCGGCCATCGGCCAGACAGTTAATATGGATGGGGCCGGCACCATTACCTTCGGCACCAGTCTTTCCTCAGGCAACCGTACGTGGACCATTACCAGCTACCAGCTCGAGCACTCTTCGGGGTGATTTACCTTCTTGCCAAGCGGCAGTACGATTTTTTATAGAATCCGTATGGCACGGCAGTCTATGCTAGAGTGTGCAGCCGTAAGGCAGAAGGAGGTATAGATATGCCAAGCACCAACCCTGGAAACTTTGCAAATGATAAAGAAAAAGCCCGCCGGGCAGGCCGCAAGGGCGGCGCCATGAGCCCCGGGAACTTTAAAAACGACCCGCAGCGTGCGAGCAAAGCGGGCCGCAAGGGCGGCCTCAAGTAAGCGACCGGGCACACGCTAAAGCTGCCGGGGGAATATGTCACATGGCATATTTCTAGGCCCAAACCAGAAGAAAACCGCCCGTTTTTGAAGGGCGGTTTTCCGCTACAAATCACCATGGTACCGCGTACGAAATACACACTACGGCAGTTATATAACTAGTTATATAACTGCCGCCTCTTGATAGGACACACGGGTCTCGTCTCTCCGAAAGATTTTAGGCACCATATAACGATTAACGATTTGCTGTCTGGTTAGAGACTAAGGCCTGCCGGGTATGAACGTCCGCGTCACGCCGCCGAAGCCGAAGCTGTGGTAGCGGGCCAGTTCGCTGCAGGATGACATAAATTCTCTCGATGTGTGCCTCATCATTTTTCTCCTTTTACATTGCTCTTTCTTAAGCACACTTCAAGAGTACCTGGCCCCAAGAAGGGCCGCTATGAGTTATTTCACTATGACAACCAAACGATCCGGCGGCCGGTATTTGCTACTTACTAACAGCCCCCGCCGCCGTGATTATCCCCTCTGCCCGTTCTTTGATAAGCAACCTGATATGATTAAGCAAATAGAATGAGCCGGTAATCACCAACACCGGCTGCGGCTGTGCCAGCAGGTGCTCGAAAGCCGCTTTGGCGTCCTGGATAACCTCGGCGCTCACTCCTTTGCCGCGCAAGCGCTGCGCAATCACGGCGGGGTCCACCGAGTGCTTTATATAGTCTTTGGCTGTCACAAACGACGTAACGATAAACGTGTCCGTGAGGCTCGTGAGCGCTGTAATCGCGCCGCCCAGCCGCTGCTCATCGCTCTCCACAAATGCCACCAACGCCGCAAATTCCGTACGCGGATACTTAGCATGTAAACTATCTATGAGTACGCCGAGTTTCTGGGCATTGTGCGCGCCATCCACCACGATGGTCTTATCATCTAGCTGTGTAATCTCCATGCGCGCCGGGATATAGGTGTGGGCTGCTGCGTGACTCTGGTTGTCTGTAAGCGCCGGCTGCCCGTCACGCTGCAATATATATGCTACCGCCTGCTCGGCCAAATGGAAGTTGCGCTGCTGGAAAACAGGCAGGTCACTGCCCTCCACCGGTCCATCAAATTCTTCGATACGCAGATGGGCATGCTGCTCGCTCGCCGTCTGCGCAAACACGTCCATAATCTCATCGGCCTGACGGTACACGAACACTTCGTTGCCCGGGTGGATGATTCCCGCTTTTTGCGCCGCAATTTTGGGCAGCGTGTCACCCAAGATTTGCGTGTGGTCCAACCCGATATCGGTGATAATACACACCTTGTCGGCACGGCGCACCACATTCGTCCCATCCTTTAGGCCGCCTAAGCCCACTTCTACCACTGCGTATTCGACCTCCGCCTTAGCAAAATACCAGTACACAAAGGCCACCATTAGCTCAAACCACGACGGCTTCACCGGAGCCCGATCAATAAGCTCCAAAAATTCACTGAGCTCCGCACAAAATTCGTCCTCGGCCAGCGGCACCATGTTTAGCTGTACGCGCTCGTTTATTTCGTCCACGTGCGGCGACACCGTCAGCCCGGTCTCGTGTCCCGCAGCACTCAGCAAAGCTGCGGCGTAATAGGCCGTAGAGGTCTTGCCCGAGGTACCGGCAATGTGCAGGACCTTGAGCTTCTCCTGCGGGCTGCCCAAATAATCCATAAGCCGGAGCATGTTGTCCAGCGTGTACTCGGTGCGCGCATTGTCGTAGAAGACGGCAAGCCGGCGATTGGCCTCCGCAAAATCGCGTATCATACCCCAATAATACCGCAGGCGGGCAAGAAAGGCATACGGATTCGGCGCTCCCGTGACTTATTGGTGCACCGTGCTGCTGAAGGGCATTGCTCTAGGAGTGCGACAACGATCTGCGGCGCGGGCCGCGGCGCGTTTTCTTGGCATTGCTGATGGCGCGCGCAAACTCCCGCTCGGTGTCGTTATCGGCAAAACGGGCTACCGGCTCAGTAGCCAGTATGGGATTCCTGGATTTCTCGTCTATACCCTTCAGCAGATCCACGGCTGTGCGCTCGATAAGCCAGTTGCGCCCCGGGGCCGTCTCGGCGACGACCGTCAAGTGCCACAGGCCTTTGGTGCGCTCGGACTCGCCCACAATTGCCAGCGGCCGCACCACCACCGACGGGCCAATCGGCAGCAGCGCGTTTACCTGCTCTATCAGCGTTTCGGCCCGCTTTTTGTCAGACACAAACAGCTCCACCGCCATCGTCCACACGCCCTTTTGCGCAATACGCACGCTGGAAATATTCTGATTGCTCACCCAGATAACCTCGCCGTTGAGCCCACGGATGCGGGTAGACCGCAGAGTAATCCGCTCAACCACTCCCTGAATGTCGTTGGGCAATATTGTCACCAGGTCGCCTACCCCAAACCAATGCTCCGCCATCATGCCGCTGCCAAATGCCAGGTCGCGCAGCAGCGGGCTAAACACACCACCCACTGCCACAATCAGTAGCGCACTGGCACCAATTAACGCTTTGGGCTGCTGGTGCGGGTGGATAAACACCCACCAAAAGTACAGCGCCAGGATGATAAGCAGGACACGCGCAACGGCGATAGACAAAATAATCCAGGTCTCTATGCGGCGCAGGCGGTTAACCGTTGCCAGGTTGGTAGAAGCATCGGCATGCCGCCCCACACTGCGGCTGGCTTGCCGCAGCAGCACCGATACCGCCTTGCCCAACAGTGTGCCCACGACCAAAGCTATCAGCAGCACCACCAGCGACTTGCCGGCAAATATCGAGTCGGAAATCTGCCGCAGCGTCGTGGTCGACTGATCTATCGTGGTGTTGACATTACTGCTCGCAAACACGAGGGGGACACTACCTCTTTCTTCTTTCCCATAAGGGGCCGCTTACCGCCTTGCCCCAAGCCTATGCGCGGCTCAGATGGTGGCTTTTTATAATCCTTACCCTTAAGGATACGGATGCGCCAGGCGTTTGTCAAACAATAGTTTTTATTTCACAGGATATTTTCAGCCACAATGGGATTTGCTACACTTGAGAAGCAATACACGCTTACGCGCCCGCGTAGCTCAGCGGATTAGAGTGTCTGGCTTCGAACCAGAAGGTCGCAGGTTCAAATCCTGCCGCGGGTACCATCTGCGTAGTATAAGGTGATTTTGTCAATCTAGAGATCAAATCCACAAACTATTGTGGGATCACATATTATTTCGATAAAAGTTGGAAGCTTCATACGGCGTACCAGTTAAAGCATGTACACACGCCTTCTTGCCAAGAGCCGTAATAGCAGCTTCAGTAAAGCCACCCCTGTGCCTCTCATCGATAAACC
>DASVGU010000034.1:0-5323 GCA_036379375.1 Saccharimonadales bacterium (SeqCode) | reverse complement strand
CACACAAGCCACCAGCCGAGCCAGAAGCCCGGCACCTCGCAGCAGCAAAAAGCACCCGGTAACAGTGGCGGTTCATCTAAACAGGGAGCTAACGGCGGTAGTTCGTCGAGCGGCTCGGGCAGTGCCGGGACGAGCGGGCAGCAGGGTTCATCGGGTGCTTCAGGCAGCGGGCATAGCAGCAATCAGCCGTCTACTCAGAGCCAGGGCGCATCTTCTTCCGGTTCAACTTCTTCTGGCCAGTCACAATCGCTTTCAAACACCGGTCCGGGGCAGACAATCGCTGTATTCTTTGTGGCTGCCGGCGCTGGAGCTGTGGGATACCAGTATTACCTGCGCCGCAAAGCGCAGAAAGCGCAGAAAGCGTAATACTTGCTTTTGCGACTGATACCCTTGTTTATTCTGCGTGCTGCGTGAAGTAGTTGATCTCGTTGATGACGTCGAGCAGGGCCTGGGCACGCTCTTTGTCGTCGCTGATTTGCTGTGCAGCCGCATATGCGGTTTTGAGCAAGTCTTTGTTGTCTGAGGCCTGGATCATCATCATGGTAGTGCGGAATTTCTCCTCTGGGCTTTGCTCCAGATGATCGACCAGGGGGCTGAGCTGCTGCAAGGCCTGCTGCTTTATATCGAGCAAGGCATTGGCGTCGACACTGGACGCGTACGCTGGCGTGGTAGGTGCGTCGCTGCGAGGCGTGCTGTCCTCGTTGTCATCGTCGCTATCGTCGAGTGGGGTGTTGCCGAACGGCTGACCGCTGGGTGCTCTCACCCCTGTGTCATCCAGGCCGTCTGCCTCGTGTTCCTCAATCGCTGGAGCTGCCGGTGTGCTGCCGGCTGCGGCCGTATTGTCGCCCAGCGTACCGTCGCTAACCGGCTCGACTACCGGTGAATCGTGCGTGTCGGCTGGCGTTTGCTTTGGTTCATCTTGGTGCCCAAACATGAAAGTCCCCCTCTTTAGCGTAGTTAATACTGCTTACGCTATACTATATAAAACAGGACGATATTGCACAAGGAGTGAGCAGTTTACGATGCTGGATGACCTAAAAATGATCCATGAGCGCGACACGAAAGATGCACTTGGCATTATAGGTAAAGAGTGGCAGCAGCTTACTAAAGTGTTTGCGGTAGCGCTCGAGCCGAAGCCGGTGAGCAATATCGTGTACGGAGGCATGGGCGGTTCGGCGCTGGGTGCGCTTATGAGTCAAACATGGCCCGGATATGACCGGCCGTTTGAGATTGTGCGCGGCTACGATATCCCCGCGTACGTGTCAGAAGAGACGCTTTTTATCGCGGTGAGCTATTCGGGGAACACCGAGGAGACACTGAGCGCGGTAGATCAGGCCGCAGCCAAGGGGGCGCAGATCGTGGCCATAACCTGCGGCGGCGCCTTGGCAGACACGGCACGGGAGAAACAGTATTCCCTGGTGCTGTTGCCGAGCGGGCTGCAGCCCCGGTACGCGGTGTTTTACACCTTTAGGGCGCTTATTAGCGTGCTCGCCGAGGCTAAACTGCTTACCGAAGATGTTGCTGAAGTAGCGGCTGCAGCGGACTTTTTGAGGGATGCGACCGCTGCCTGGATGCCTACGGTTCCTACCAAGAATAACCTTGCCAAGCAGATCGCTCAGGAGTGCATCGGCCGGTCGGTGGTCATCTACGGCGGTCCCAAGCTGTATCCGGCGGTATACAAATGGAAGACCGGCTTCAATGAGAACGCCAAGCAGGTCGCCTGGGCGGGCGCGTACAGTGAATTTGATCACAACGAATTCCTGGGCTGGACCAAGCAGCCGGTGCGCAGGCCGTACGCGGTGATTGAGCTGCGCAGCAACCTGGAGCACGAGCGCATCCAGAAACGTTTTGCGTTGAGTGACCGCCTGCTGTCCGGCATGCTCCCTGAGCCGATCGTCGTTGGGGCGGAAGGAGGAACCATCCTCGAGCAGCTGCTCTGGACCGTGGCGCTTGGTGATTTTGCCACTATCTACACGGCGCTGCTCAGCGGCATTGATCCCACGCCGATTGACCTGATGGAGAAGCTGAAGGTCGAACTCACAAAGTAGTCCCCGGGGTATAATTTAATGACTATGAGGCGTTTGAACATACCCCTGCACGCGCAATTTTTCCTGGCACTGCTTGTGTCGTCGCTTGCCAGTATCCTTTTGTTCGCGTATGGCGCGTATCGCAACCACAGCGGCGCGTCTTCGTATCTCATCGTGAATCTATTTCTGGCGTGGCTGCCGCTGCTGTTTGCAATTTGGCTGAAGCTGGTGCTGCGGCGCAAGCGGTGGTCGAGTTGGGAGGGATTAGCGGCAAGTGTACTGTGGCTGCTGTTTTTGCCCAACAGTTTCTACATGGTGAGTGATTTTATCCATCTCCGCGAGGTGCAGAGTGTGGATGTGCTCTACGATGCCGTTATGTTCACGTCGTTTATCTTTGTGGGCGTAGTGCTGGGACTTGCGAGCTTGTATATGGTGCATCGGGAATTTGTGCGGCGCGTGAGATGGGAGGGCACGACTGCCTGGCTTGCAGTGGTTTTTCTGCTGTGCGGCTTTGCGATATATCTCGGCCGCGATCTGCGCTGGAACAGCTGGGACGTGCTGACCAATCCTGGCGGGTTGCTATTTGATGTGTCTGACCGTGCCATGCACCCCAGTGCATATCCCGAGATGTTCCTGATTACGTTTGTATTTTTCGTTTTGATAGGCAGTTTGTATACGATGGCGTGGAAAGGCGTGGAGCTTATCCGCTCCACTAATCTGTAGCCTCAGCGTATCCCTCTTTATTGGTGAGGATTGTTTTTATTGCGGCTCCGTGCCGGCAGCTTTATTTCTGCCGTACCTGCACCCAAATACAGAGGTTACTGGTATAATCCTATGAGGATGAGGCAGGAATTGGAGCAGGCGGTTGCCCGTGTAGTAAGAGATTTGTTCGGCGTGAACATGTCCGTAGAGCTGACGCGCCCCGATGAACAGTTTGGCGATTACGCCGCCAATGTAGCGCTGCAGCTGGCGAAGCGACTGGGTAAGAATCCTCGCGAAGTAGCCGATGCGCTAGCTGTGAAAACTCGTGAAAACTTAGCTGAAACGGTGCGCGAAGTGTCTGTGGCTGGCCCGGGCTTCTTGAACTTGACGCTGAGCGATGAGGCATTGGCGGCAGCTTTACAGGCCGAGCCAACTCGGCCGTGGCAAGGCAAAACGCTGGTGACCGAATATTCCGATCCAAACCCGTTCAAAGTGTTACATGTCGGGCATCTCTATACCTCCGTTGTCGGCGATGCTATTTCGAACCTGCTGGAGCGCGCCGGCGGCACGGTGCACCGCGTGAATTTCGGCGGCGACGTGGGCCTGCATGTGGGTAAGACCATGTGGGCGATTTTGCAGGCTTTGGGGGGTGAATACCCCGATAAACTGGCTGAGATTCCGGAAGCGGAGCGCTCGGAATGGATGGCAGAGAACTATGTCAAGGGCACGCAGGCGTACGAAGAAAATGAAACCGCCAAAGCCGAAATTGTCGCTGCTAACAAGCACGTGTATAAGCTGTTTGCCGACAACGACCACGACTCGCCGTTCGCGCGTGTGTACTGGACTTGCCGCCAGTGGAGTTATGACTATTTCGATGCCTTTTATGCTCGCATTGGCACGCAGTTTGAGAAATATTACCCCGAAAGTGAAACAGCACCGGTGGGGCTCAAGACCGTGCAAGAGCAGCTGGAAAAGGGGGTGTTTGAGCGCAGTGACGGTGCGGTGGTGTTCAATGGCGAAAAGTATGGCTTGCATACCCGCGTGTTTATTAATGGCGAGGGCCTGCCGACCTATGAGGCCAAAGATGTGGGCCTGAGTATCAAAAAATGGGATGATTACCGCTTCGATGAGTCGATTATTATCACCGGTAATGACATCGTGGAATATATGAAGGTGGTTCTGAAGGCGATTGAGCAGTTTGAGCCGGAGCTGGCCAAACGCACGGTGCACTTGACGCATGGCAACGTCAAATTGGCTGGCGGCGTGAAGATGAGCTCGCGCAAGGGAAACTTCCTGCGCGCCGTGGACGTGCTCGATATGGTGGCGGCAGCCAGCCGCGAGATTAACCCGGAGGTGGGTGATGACGCGGTGCTGGGCGCGGTCAAATACGCCTTTTTGAAGCAGCGTATCGGCGCCGATATCATTTTTGACCCCAAGGAATCAGTGGCTATCGAAGGAAACAGCGGGCCGTATCTGCAATATGCGCATGCCCGGGCTCGCTCTGTATTAGCGCGGGCGCTTGGGACGCCGCACACCGCAGACGCCCTCAGTAGCGGTACATTGGAGCCGGACGAACGCAGTTTGTTACGCAAAATTACGGAATTTACAGAGGTGGTGGAGCGGGCCACGAGCGAGCTCATGCCGCATCATATTTGTACGTATTTGTACGAACTGGCGCAAAAATTCAACAGCTTTTACGAGCACAATCGTGTTATCGGCTCGGGCGAGCGTGAGGCCGCCAGGCTAGCCCTAATCCATGCTTATGCTGATATTCTCAAACGCGGCCTGGCTCTCCTTGGTATTGCAGCCCCCGATCATATGTAGATCCGCGTACCGCAGCAGGTACGTAGTCTTGCCGGCAGCGGCTCCGTGAAAGTGGTGGTATAATCGCATATAAGGTTAAGGAGGGAAGCGGCCGTGGATATTATAAAAGTTCTTAAGCGCAAAGACGCATCATCGGTGGTGGTAGCGGTGGTATTGGCGCTGTTCGTGAGCGGAGCAGTAGAAGCGTGGGCGTATCGCCCATCGGCGTGGCTGTCCAGCCAGTCGACGTCTGGCGGCGGCTGGAATGCCGGGCTGTGGCGGCCGTTCATCACTCTGGTGATTGAGCTGATAATCCTGGAGATTGTCATCCGTATCTACACCTGGCTCGTGAGCACTCCCGGCAGGAAATAGCTTTGGCGTCGCCTCGCAATCCGCGTTTGAGTGACGAGCAGCAGGACGTTTTGTTCCGCAAGGCGACGGAAGCACCGTTTAGCGGCACATTATTGCATAACCGGGCGGCCGGCAGCTACCAATGTGCAAATTGCGGCACAGAACTGTTTAAAAGTGACGATAAATACGAGTCTGGTATATCGAGCTTGGCTGGCTGGCCGAGCTTTGCAGCCGCGGCGCGGTCCGGTGCCGTTAAGCTCCTGGAAGACAATTCGCATGATATGCGGCGGACCGAAGTAGTGTGCGGCAGTTGCGGCGGGCACCTTGGGCATATCTTCCCGGATGGGTCATCGCCGACAGGTGAGCATTATTGTATTAATTCAGCAGCTTTGGAGTTTACGCGCGCATGAAGTTCCTCGCCGATGATGACAGCCTGACCA
>DASVGU010000033.1:0-4227 GCA_036379375.1 Saccharimonadales bacterium (SeqCode) | reverse complement strand
AGACTTTCTCGGCCGAATTCACATCGAGCACGGCCGAATCGGAGATGATAGGACACACCACGAACATCTGACGGCCGGCAGCCAGCTCCCCGTCGATGCGGCGATACAGATCCGCCCGCGCGTTTGGTGAGATGAGCTCGGTGATAATGGCCTGACGGCCCGGCGGCTTAGCATCCAAGATGGACACGTCGAGCTCGCCATAAAGCGTCAGCGCGAGGCTGCGCGGGATCGGCGTCGCCGTGAGCGACAGCAGGTGCGGCATGTGGCCGGCCTTGGCCACGAGACTTTTGCGCTGCTCTACGCCGAAGCGGTGCTGTTCGTCGATAATAACCAGCTCGAGACTGCGCATATCCACCGAATCTTGAATGAGCGCGTTGGTGCCCACGATGCAGCGGATTTTGCCATCGGCAATGGCTGCCCGCGCCGTCTGCTTCTGCCTTGCGCTCATACTGCCGACAAGCAGGCCCACCTGATCGCCAAAACCGAGCGGAGCAAGCAGTTCGCGCAGGGTTTCGGCGTGCTGGCGGGCAAGCAGCTCCGTAGGCGCCATGAACGCCACCTGGTGGCGCGCATGCAATACCATCACTGCCGCCATTGCCGCCACCACCGTCTTGCCCGCGCCGACATCACCCTCCACCAGCCGGTTCATTGGTACCGACCGCTGCAGATCAAGATAAATCTGCCACACAACCCTGCGCTGGGCGTCAGTGAGCTTGAACGGCATGTGGACCACAAACTGCCGGGCAACTTGTTCGCTAAACGGCACCGGCGGGGCTTGCTCGCGCGCAAACTCGTATTTGTTCATAAGGCTCGCGAGCGTCAGCTCAAATACCTCCTCGAAGCCCAGCCGGTGCCGCGCCTGCGCCAGTTCTTCGGCCGACCCGGGAAAGTGAATCGTTCGCAAGGCTTCCGCGTGGAGCATAAGATCATGCTGTTCAATCAGCCACTGCGGCAACGTCTCGGGCAGTTCATTGACGAGATAAATCACCTTGCCAAGAGTCACGCGGATCTGGCGCGAGCTAAGCCCCTTGGTCTCGTGATACACCGGTACAATGCGCGCCGTATTCACCGGGAAGTCGCTTGCGAGCTCCGTAGCAGGATTCATAATCGCGAAACGCTGGTGGCTCAGCTCAAAATTTCCCGAGATAAAGTACTTCGCACCCTTTCTCATGCCGCTTTCGCGGTACGGCTGATTGAACCATACCAGGCGTACGCTGCCGCTATCGTCCGCCGCAATCGCCTCCGTAACGTGCATGCCGCGTCGCACGTACCGGCCGGTGATATGCGTGATTTCTGCGGCGATGCTCACGGGTCCCGGCCGGGTAAGTTGCTTAATAGGCATAACCTGGGAAAAATCATCGTAACGCCAGGGGAAATAGTCAATAAGCTCACGCACGGTCTGCACGCCAACCAACGCAAAGGCGCGCCCAAGCGCCGGGCCAACACCCTTCACATCCGTAAGCGGACTCTCCACTGTCATATATACAGTATAACTGCCGCCAAAATTCTAGCGGGCTTTTCTGACGAGAAAGAACACCGACGGCCCGAAGTAGAACGGGGCAAGCGGCCGCTGCAGCACATTTTCGACAAACAGCATGGCCTTTAGCGGAATAAGCTCCTTGATGCGCGGACTACGCAAATTGGACACCGACAGACTGCGCTCCACCTCAAGTCCGGCTAGCTGAAGCTGCCGGATGACTGTTTTCGGGTTGTGGTTCACAAACGGGATTTCATCCTTGCGCTGGTTGGCCTCACTGCGGATATCGACCGGCTTGAGCGGCATGCGCCGTCCCTTCAGCCAATGTTTGATGCGATTGCGGGCATGGGCGTAATTGGCAAATTCCATCACAAAATACCCGTCATCGGACAACACACGGGCAATTTCGGTGAAAGAATCCGTGGGATCAGGAATATGGTGCAGAATGCGCACGATAGTCACCAGGTCAACCGAGCCGTCTTTAAACTTCAAATCGTCGGCTGTCATGAGCTGGCGATCGATCTTGGGATGATCCTTGAGAAAATCTCGGGCAATATCCAGCTGCTGCTGGGACGGATCGGTGAGCACGACTTTATCGGCAAACTGCTCCAAAAGTATGCACAAGCGACCATAACCGCCGCCGATATCAACTGCCTTGTGGAAATGCCGCTCACCCAAAAGCCGCCTGATGGCGATCTCCTCTGCTGCATTCTCGTATTCACGACCCTCCCAGTACTTCCGGTAGTCGTAAGTGGGGTCGTTATACTGGTCGGCCTTATGGCGCGCCGGCCTTATGGGTTTTGCGGGTTTCGCAGATTTTGATATCGCTTTTGCCATAATAATCAACGTGTTCTCTTATAGTATAGCGTGTCTTACTTCGTCTGTTCAACTAGTGCCGAATCTTTGTAGGCTTTGCCGCGCCGCAGCAGGAGCCGGCCGCTGTGAAAATCCTCCGGCTCAAACTGTTCACGCTGGATTTTCTGGCCGTTAAGGCTCACGGCATTCTCCTTAATGAATCGGCGAGCTTCGGTGAGAGAACTGGCCAGACCACTAGCCACCATAGCTTCGGCTACCGGGCCCCCGACTGAAGCTTTGACGGCCGGGATTTCTTGCCGCAGCGCCTCCAGTGCAGCCCCCTCAGCCTGGCCGACATCGGCACCTTTGAGATAATCGGTGACTTCGGTGGCAATCCGCAACTGTTCATCACCGTGCACCAGGCGCGTCACCTCGACAGCCAAGGCAATCTGAGCAGCACGCGTACCGGGATTCTCGCGGTGACGTTTCATGATGTCGCCAATCTCATCTTTGGACAGCAACGTGTAAATCTTCAGGTAATCTTCTACACCGGCATCGTCGCAATTGATCCAGAACTGGTAGAACTGCGTCGGCGTAGTCTTAGCAGGGTCAAGCCAGACGGCGCCACCCTCGCTTTTGCCGAATTTAACCCCAGTCGTCTTATTAACGACGAGCGGTGCCGTCCAGACATGGGTGTCATTGCCGGTAAGACGGCGGGTCAGCTCCACGCCTGCTACACTGTTACCCCACTGGTCGGCGCCGGCCAGCTGCAGATCAACGCCTTTTTCACGGTGCAGATGCAAGAAATCATACGCCTGGATGAGCACGTAGCTAAACTCAGCGTACGATATACCGTCCCCGGCCTCACCGAGGCGGCTCTGCACAAACTCGCGGCCCAGCATTTGGCGCATCGGCACATGCTTGCCCACCTCGCGCAGGAATTCCAGGTAGCCAATATCCTTAAACCAGTCATAATTATCGACTAGCTCAAAGTCTTTGCCCGCGAACACCGTGCGGTATTGAGCGGTGATACCGGCTTTGTTATGTGCAATTTCTTCGGTAGTTTTGAGGTCGCGCTCTTGTCTTTTACCGTCCGGGTCGCCGATCAGGCCGGTCGCGCCGCCGACGAGCAGGATAGCCTTATGCCCGTGGTCAATAAAGTGCCGCACCATCATGGCAATGGCCAGGTTACCGACCTGCATACTATCGGCGCTCGGATCAACACCCCAGTAAAAAGTAATCGGCTCGCCATCAAGCGCTTTTATATCTTTATATGTCGTCTGGTTGACGAAACCGCGCCACGTAAGTTCTTCGGAAAGGGTCATAGTGTGTTGCCTTAACACACCTATTATATGGTGAAAAACACCCGAAAAGCTACCCCCGCCCCTTAGATTTAGCTTTTTCTCAGCAAAAAGGCGCTATAATTCGACCGGTAAAGGAGTGACACTGTGGCGGTCCCTGATGAATTTTCTGAAAAAAGCTGTAGCGAGACCGGCACGAAGCTGTATAATACACTCCAGGAACAAATTGGGGGAACAAACTTACTGTAATGAATAACCTACGACGGCCTGGTGGGCGGCCACGTCAGCCTCGAGCAAGAGGCAGCAGCAGTGGCACTAGTGGCCTAAAGCTTCATCGCAGTATCTCTGATCGCTGGAAAGCAAAGCGATTCGCTCGTGCTACCCAAAAGGCAACGTACCTGAGCACACTTCCCAAAGAACGCTGGAAGCGCATTTTATTCCGTTTGCAGCCAAGCCGGGTCGCAAAATACTGGTTCAGCCGCGAGGGCGGCATCATGGCCCTAAAAGTCATAGGTATTGGCATTGTGGTCATGTTTTTGCTTGTTATCGGGCTGTTCGCATATTTTCGTAAAGATCTCCCGAAAATCAACGACATTTCCGGTGATAAAATCGGCGGCAGTATCACGTACTACGACCGCACCGGCACAACAGTAC
>DASVGU010000032.1:0-8974 GCA_036379375.1 Saccharimonadales bacterium (SeqCode) | reverse complement strand
GGAATTGTCTGGAACAAGTTTTCGGTGCTTATATCGGAGCAGATCGGGTCGGCCGGATTCTGGTGGCAGCTCACCAATGTGTGCTGGTAGGCATGCCAAAAATGCAGGCCACTTGGTATGGCGAATGCTGCATACAGTACTAAGAACAACCCGAGAAATATATATTGTTTGCGGTGTTGCCTGAGTGCGAACCAGTTCATCGCGCGCCTCCTTCCTTGGCTTGGCCCATATATGCCAGGATTATCTCCTCGATGTTTGGCTCGTGCTGCTGCCAGCCGCCCGGCAACTTTGCGCCTCTTTTAGCCCGGACAAGCAGGGTAGATTGCCTGCTCGTGTGTGTTTCGTGGACAACCATGATGCCTTCACCCAGATTTTTAGTATCGGAGCGGGGGCCGACGAGCAATTTGTGTTCGTTTAGCACCGTTTCGATGTTGTCGCACAGCTGCGTTTTACCGGCGGCCAGTACGATGACGTGGTCGCTCACGCGCTCCAGGTCGGCCAGCAGGTGTGATGACATCACGACGCTCAGCCCGCCATCGGCCACGGCCTGAGCGAGAGAGCTAAGGAAATCATGACGGGCGAGCGGGTCGAGTGCTGCGACGGGTTCGTCGAGCAAAAGCAGCCTTGGTTTCTTTGCGAGTGCCAGGGCCAGCGCCACCTGTGCGCGCTGCCCACCCGATAGCTTACCGACTGCGCGGTTCAGCGGGATGCCGAGCTCCTCTAGTCGCTCGCGTGTGGCCCTTTCGTCAAAACGTCTGTTTAGGTGTTTACCCATCTCGATATGGCTGCCGGCGTTCAGGTTTTTGTACAGCGGAATTTCCTGCGCCAGGTAGCCGATATCACTTAAAAAGGCTTCATGTTGCACCGGAGTTTTATCGAAAACAGTACTCTCGCCGGTGCTGGCTCGGCTCAGGCCTACCAGGATTTTGAGCAGTGTCGATTTGCCGGCGCCGTTCGGCCCGACCAGTGCCGATACGCTGCCTTCCGGCACTGTGATGTCGCAGTTTTGAAGTGCCCAGAATGACCCGTAACGTTTGCCGAGCCCCTTCGTTTGTATTGCTAAATCTCCCATGGTCGCCCTCCTTATTTATGTAGCGTAATTCTTAAAAGCGCTTCGATTTCTTCGTCGTCGAGACCGGCCCCGCGGGCTTTCGCAACCCAGCCGGCCAGGTCTTGGCTTAAGGCTTCCTGCACCGCGGGCGGCGGTCCGGCCGGCCGCTGCTTCACAAATGTACCGCTGCCGGTCCGGCCTTCGGTTATCCCAAGCCTTTCCAGCTCGCGGTAGGCTTTGGCAACAGTGTTCGGGTTGATGGCAATGTGTGCTACCACTTCTTTGACCGTCGGTAGCTGGTCGCCCGGCTGTAATATCCCGACTTGCAGCGACTGTTTTACCTGCTGCACAATTTGGAGGTAGGGCGGTACGCCGCTGTGTGTGTTAAGGCGGAACTGAATCATAGTATCACTATTATACTAGTGTCCTAGTGAAAGTATAAATGCTAGATTTTGTGTGTCAAATAAAAAGACTCCCGAGGAAGTCTTTGTCCGAACTAATTAGTTGAAGTCCTGCTTGGCTGGGGATGAGGGATTCGAACCCCCGATCCTGGGACCAGAACCCAGTGCCTTACCGCTTGGCCAATCCCCAGTACGAGAGGCCATTATAGCGGAAATAGGTAGACTTTTCCAGGGGCGAGCCCACACGCTGAGTAAGCATTAGCGCTCTTGACTTAAGAGTGCTGATTTTGCTATAATATAGGTGTAAATAACAGGGGCAGGAGGATAGTTATGTAATGCACGCCAGAACGAAGCAAACGACCGGGAACAAAGCAAAAGCAAACGAATAAAGACGAAGCTTAATGACGGGTGAGGACGATATAACTATGCAAGCAAAGACGACACACAGCGAGCGGATCTGGCAGTCGCCGGACGGCAAGCGAACTATCTGGGAGGTGCAGCTGCGCGCTGAAGACAGCAGCGATTATCGCCTGAAAACATACAGCCCAGCAGTTGCGCAACTGGGTTTTAGGGGGCAGGTAAAGAGCTACCTGAACCGCTTTGGTGAGCGATTCGTGCGCCAAGATGCCGAAGCGAATCGGGCCGCAAAGGCAAGCAGTGGTTACAGTCGGGACGACAATGCCATTAAGGCGCAGTGGGCTATCGGCCAAGCGATCAACTTGGCGAGTGTGAAGATGGACAAAGAAGCTATTACGCTGCCCATAATTGAGGAATATGCCAAGCAACTTTACGCTACGGTGACGCGCGTGAAGGGTGAGGAACCAAGTGCTGCCGAAACTGCAGCGGTGGAGGGCCAAATTCGCCAGTTTACCCAAGCTCCGGCCGGTGCCTAATAGCGGATTTACCTCTGTTACCCCCTGAGCCACCCCTTGCCTTCTGCGGGACGGTAGGTGGCTTGGCGTGGCCGCCATGACGTGGTATGCTGGTAGGGCTTAACAATCTAAAAATATACGGAGTGTGGCGAGAGATCTAGCTCGATGACCCACCAGCAACCTGTCCGCTTTTAGCGAATGTTGGTGCTCCATCTAGCCCGTCGGCGTGAGTCGTGGGGAAGATGTTTTCTCTATAGCAGAATCCTTTCTTGCCCCGGTAGCGCAGGCAGAAAGGATATTTTTGTGCCAAATTTGAATAGTAAGCACAGGCTGCTAGCCCGGTTGGGCGATGGGCCGCTGCTGTGTGCGGAAGGTTATGTTTTTGAGCTGGAGCGGCGCGGCTATTTACAGGCTGGTGCCTATGTGCCGGAAGTTGTACTGGAACACCCTGAGGTAGTAGCTCAGTTGCACGAGGAGTTTGTGCGCGCCGGCAGCGATATAGTAGTGGCACTGACTTACTACGCGCACCGCGAAAAAATGCGCGTCGTGGGCCTGGAAAACGAGCTGGAGCAATTAAATCGCCGGGCGCTGCGGTTAGCCAAGCGGGCAGCTGCGCCAACCCGCGCGCTGGTGGCAGGTGATATCTGCAACACCTGGGCTTATAGGCCGGGCGATGCGACGGCGGCTGCCGAGGTCCGCCGACAATACACCGAGCAGGTGGCTTGGGCGGCTGAGGAAGGTGTTGACTTCGTGCTGGCGGAGACCATTGAGTATCTGGGCGAGGCGTTGATTGCTTTGGAAGTTATCAAGGACTTTGGTTTACCGGCTGTTATTAACCTCTCACCGATTTACGAGAGGAGTAAAGATGGCTACGACTGGATTGAGGCCTGTAAACTTCTCAAGCAAAACGGGGCTGACGTGGTGGGATTTAACTGTGCCCGCGGACCGGCGACGATGCTGCCTCTGGGCCGCCGTTTGCGCTCGGCAGTGGATGGCCCGATTGCACTTGTGCCGGTGCCGTATCGTACGACGCCGCGTACCAAATCGTTTCAATTTTTGAAGCGCCGGCAGGGCGACAGCGCCTATACGCTCGGGCTCGATCAGTACTACCTCGACCGGGCCGAGGTGGCTGATTTTGCTCGCTTAGCCCGTGATCTCGGCGTGGATTTTATCGGTTTGTGCTGTGGTGCGGGAGCGCATCATATTCGTGCTATGGCCGAAGCACTAGGCAGGGCGCCGGAAGCCAGCCGCTATACGGCCGATTTTTCGCGCCATAGTCTGCTGGGCACGCGAGTCTCAGCCGAAGAGAAGCAATTTTTAAAACTGTGGAAATAAGTTAAGGAGTAACTCATGGCACACGTACAATCATTTTTTACCAGCGAGTCAGTTTGTGCCGGCCATCCGGACAAGATTTGCGATGCGATTTCTGATGCTATCGTCGACGCTGCGCTTGGGGCAGATCCGAACTCCCACACTGGCATCGAAACCGTGGCTGGCGCTAACAAAATTTGCCTGTTCGGTGAGATTAAGACCACGGCAGAGCTGAACTTTGAAAAGATTGCCCGGGATAAAATCGCCGAGCTTGGCTATACCGACCAAGCCTGGGGTTTTGGCCCGGAATCCGAGTTTAGCAACGATATACACCTGCAGTCACCGGAGATCGCTATGGGTGTCGACGCGGACGGTGCCGGCGACCAAGGCATGATGTTTGGCTTTGCCTGCGATGAGACGCCGGAGCTGATGCCGCTGCCGATTGCGCTGGCCCACGCGCTGGCCCGAAAAATTGACGAGGTTCGCATAAGCGACGAGCTGAAATGGCTGCGGCCGGACGGCAAAGCTCAAGTTACCGTGCGCTACGAGGACAACAGACCGGTTGCCGTCGAAAAGGTCGTAGCGGCCGTTGCCCACGCCGAGAGTGAAAGCGCGGAAGACGTGCGAAAAGAGACCATCGAAAAAATCATCAAGCCGGTCTTGTCCAAATATAAATTTGATTTGCCAAACAGCGAAAATATTGTCATTAACGGCACCGGCCTGTGGCATATTCCAGGCCCGGAAAGTGACGCTGGACTGACGGGGCGCAAAATCGTTGTCGACACCTACGGCGGCTACGCGCGCGTCGGCGGCGGCGCGTTTTCCGGCAAAGACCCGAGCAAGGTCGATCGCAGCGGTGCATACGCAGCAAGATACATCGCCAAAAATATTGTCGCTGCGGGCCTGGCGAAAAAATGTGAAGTCGGCCTGGCCTATGTCATCGGCCAGCCGAAGCCGCTGATGCAGACTATTGATACGTTCGGCACAGCGACCGTCAGCGAAGAAAAACTTTACACGTTCAAAGACAATTTGATCGACACATCCGTCAGAGGCATTATCGAGACCCTTGACCTTCGCCGCCCGATTTACAGCCAGACCAGCGCATACGGCCACTTTGGCAAGCCGGGCCTGCCGTGGGAGGCAGTCAAGGCTTAGTTGATGTCGCGGCGCCGGAAGCCGGCAATCGAGACAAGTAACGCTACCGCATACATTGCTGCAACGTAGACTATCAGGCCGGTTGGGACATGGCCGCGCAGCATCGCGCTTGAGTCAAAGTAATGGTAAGGGAGTAGTTCGGCGAACCAGGCTATCCCGTGCACCATGCTGCCGATGGATGCTAAAATATAGCCGCCCAGACTGAGCAAGATCGCGGCTACCGCTGCCGCTTTGCGTGTACGCTGAGCAGCCGCGTGGAGCATAAAGGCGATAGCCCCAAACGCACCCGAAAACAGTACTGTCCAGAGCGTGGTTAGTGTTAAGTGGTTGGCCGAGATGTGCAGGCCCGCGAGCAGACTGCATAGTATCGTGAAGCCTGCCGTGATCACCCCGAGGGTCGCGACGATGATAATCGCTGCCAGCATTTTGGCTAGCAGCAAGCGGGTGCGGCTTATCGGTCGCGCCAACAGTAGTTCGAGTGTGTGATGGCGCTCGTCTTTGCTGGTGAGACTGCCGGCTAGTGTCACGCTCAAAATAATAAACAGAATCGGCAGTGTGATGTAAAACAATTGCGAATTCATGTAGCCGACCGGTGTAAACATGTCGCTGGCGCCAAAGAATGAGCCGGCTGTCGACGACAGACCCGAGAAAGCTTTGTTGAGCTGATCGGCCTGACCTTTGACGGCAGCGTACGCCAGCACGATGAAAGCGATCAGCACGATAAGACCGATGGCCCACCACAGCAGGTAAAATTTGCGGCGTTTCAGCTCGGATCTGGTGATTGCGAGCAGTGGGCTACTCATCGCTGCCCTCTTTATAAAAGCGCATAAACTCTTCTTCCAAGTTGACTTCCTGCTGTTCGAGCCGCGTGACGTGGTGCTGCCCGAGCAAGCGGAACAGAGGCGATAATTCCCCTTCTATAGAGATGGTCAGGTGGTGCTCATTGTGCAGCGTGACGTGGGCACGGGGCAATGCTTTGAGTCGTTCCAGCGGCGCTGCATCGGCAAAAGTTAGCGTAAAAGTGTGAGCAGCTTTGTCGGCCAGCTCGGCCAGTGTTTGCTCGGCCACCAGTTTGCCTGCGCGGATAAAGCCGACACGGTCGCACATGCGCTGTACTTCGGCAAAGTTGTGACTACTAACGAATACGGATGCGCCGCGCTGACGGCTCTCGCCGATGAGTTTGAAGAACTCTTCTTGCATCAGCGGATCGAGCCCGCTGGTCGGCTCATCCAGAATTAGTACATCGGGCTCGTGCATGATTGCCTGGATAAGCCCGAACTTTTGCCGGTTGCCTTTGCTAAGCTCACCGAGTAGCTTATCGGTATCGGCCTGAAAACGTTTGATGAGTTCGCCGACATAGCCCTTAGATTTTACAGGTTGCAGCGCAGCCATATACTGCAAGAATTCGCGTCCGGTCATCTTGTCGTACAGCGCCACTTCACCTGCCAGGTAGCCGATATGATTTTTCACCTTCACCGAATCGCGTACGATATCGAGCCCGCAAATCGTTGCCGATCCGCTGGTCGGCTCGATGAAATTGAGCAGTGTGCGGATGGTAGTGCTCTTACCGGCACCGTTAGCGCCCAAAAAACCGTATACTTCGCCGGCATTGACCGCCAGCGACACGTTGTGTAGTGAGTACTCTTTTGCGCCGCGGTACCGCTTGCTCAGGCCCTTTAGTTCTATCTGTTTTTCCATCTTTGCTAAGCAGTATAAGCGTATAATGAACCACATGGCAACTGTTCAAATAAGACGAGTTTACGATAAAGCAAGTGCGGATGACGGCTACCGGGTACTAGTAGACCGGCTGTGGCCACGCGGGGTGAGCAAAGATAAGGCCCAGCTTGGTGAGTGGCTGAAGGAAGTCGGGCCGTCGGATGACTTACGCAAATGGTTTAACCACGATCCGGCGAAATATGGTGAGTTCAGGAAGCGCTACGAGGCTGAGCTGCAGGTTAACCCGGCATTCGCACAGCTGCAGCAGATTGTGCATGCGCACTCCACGGTTACACTGGTTTATAGCGCGCACGACGAGCAACACAATCAAGCCGTCGTTCTCTGCGGTCTTCTCACCCCCAAAACTAATACTCCTTAGCAGTAAGTCTGCTTCCTTAGTGTATGAAATATGAACTGACAATGACCGTAATGGCCGACGCAATCACCACGCCAATAAGCGCGCAGGTGGTAATTAGAAACGTTTTGTCCCATTTTTTCATCGTATTCTGCAGATAAAGTTCCTTAGCTAGTGTAGGTGAAGCGCTAGCATGGTGCAAGGCTGGCCGGCCTGCACAGTTTTGTGTGGTGTGCGGCGGATCTTTGTGTAGGGGGGTGATTGACTTTTGAGGGTGTATTAGATACCATAACCATAATCCGAAAAAGTAACAGAGAGCAACACAGAAAGACGAGGCAATGGAAAATACGCCTACAGAACAATCGACCCGGCAGGCACCAACTGATGGAGTTACAGGGGACCGAGTAGCACCCGCGCCGAACGACGTGGTACAGCCCATGACCCCGCCGGTTGCGCCGGTGCCGGCCGGTACGACCTTTGCTGGCGTGAACCCTGCGGTTGTTGCGCCGGAGGCTGCTCCTGCAGCTGTCCCGCCGGTGCCGCAGCCGGGATACGAATATACCGAAGTACCGCCTTCACCCGGCATGCCGGCAGCTCAGCCCCCACTCCAGGAGGAAAGCAATAAAAGTTACGTGGCAACTTGGTTGTTCGCATGGTTCCTCGGTATTTTCGGTGTTGACCGGTTTTATCTTGGCAAGGTAGGGACGGGTATTCTCAAGCTGATTACGTTCGGCGGCTTAGGCATATGGGTGTGGGTTGATATTATCCTGGTCCTGGCAGGAGTTACGAAGGATAAGTCCGGCCGCCGGCTCGCCGGCCGCGAGAAATACTTAAAGCTCTCGCTCATCCTGACTATCGGCGTCTTTGTGCTCTTCATAATTGCCGATATGGTATTTTTCATGACAGGAGGATATAGCAAGCTTGCTAAATACGAGTCTGGTGCGATACGCAGCCAGATGATATACAGCAATTATAGTAATGCCGTTGATACGATGATAGATAGTCTCAACCGCGCATCGACGGCCCAGAGCGGGAGTGATCTCCAGCCGTATTGCAAGCAACTGGCAGATGATGCTACGAGCATGAAGGGCCTTAAGGTTACAAATGACGCCGTCGGTAAAGCATTTGAGACGATACGTGGCGATACCGTAACAGCGGTAACAGATTGTAATGCCACTGCTGCGAGCTTTACGACCGGCAACATAGAACAGTTCAATGGGGATTTTAGCCGACTGAATACTGATGCCCAACAGTATAATAAAGCCATTATAGCCGCTAACGGCGCAGATTGATTAACTGCTGCCCCGGGGCGCTGTGCTTCGCTTTGTGTACCTTACGCACTTACCTCAGGGGGCAGGAAGCCATCCTTTGCCTGGAAGCCGGCTTGCCATTTGTAACCCTCGTTGTACCCGAGATCTTTCATGAGTTTGGTCGGTGCGTTGCGTAAGCTTAGGGGGACTGGTGCGTCGGGATGTTCGCCGGCAAGGGCTTGAGCCTGGTGCATCAGGTCGGTCCCTTCGCGGGAGTTTTGGCTGCGGGCCCGGGCAAGCGCGCAGTGGTAGAGGTTGTGCTGGGCCTCGGGCAGGCCAATTCGCTCGACGGCCTGGAATGTGGCGACTGCCAGGCTCAGGGCGCCGTTCCCGGCCAAGCCGATGTCCTCTGAGGCGAAAATGACCATGCGGCGGGCAATAAACTTGGAGTCTTCACCGGCGCGGAGCATACGCGCGAGCCAGTACAATGTGGCCGTGACATCGCTGCCGCGCATGGATTTGATAAACGCCGAAACGACGTTGTAGTGTGTCTCACCCTTTTTGTCGTAGCCGGGCAGTTTGCGCTGGGCCGCCGTCGTGACTACCTCAGAGGTTACGGGCTCGGTCCCGGCCAGTTGCAGAGCCAGCTCCAGGTTGCCGAGTGCTATGCGGGCATCACCGCCGGACAGTTCCACGAGCAAGTCGATACTTGCCTTTGGGAGTTGCTCGGCGGTGAGCTTAAGCTGCGCGGCAGCATGCTTGACAATAGTGCTAATAGCTGCCCTGTCAAGAGGCTCCAGCACAAGCACGCGCGAGCGGCTTAACAGCGGAGTAATTACCTCGAAGCTGGGGTTTTCGGTGGT
>DASVGU010000031.1:0-6362 GCA_036379375.1 Saccharimonadales bacterium (SeqCode) | reverse complement strand
AGTGCAAGGCAAAAGTGAGCAGCGGACTGAGCCGTACAGGGGTACGGTGAAGGATCAGCGGAGCTTTCAACGCAGCAATGCACTCGCAAGCAGCAGTGAATGACGGATTCATTCCGGTATTTGTTGCTGCGATACAACCATTTCGGGGGCTGAATTTTAAGCTCGACGTTGGACTTTATCGGTTAGATCAGCAGGTCGCTTGTCAGCGCTATAGACAACCTACAATAATTCGCAAGAATTTGATCAGCGATTTGGCTGCACGTCTGTTCCCACAGACTGCACCAGTTCGCATCGCAGCCTAGTTTATTGACTGCAATGCCCTACAGCGACTTCAGATAGCTTCAAGGCGTTTCATATTTTCTGGATGCTCAGATAGACCTATCCGGACTGTCTGCTAAGACCAGGATTGCCCGGGCGGAATGTTTGTCTGTTTTGATACCCGCTCGCTAAGACCATAAAATAGACTAAGCCTGTAGATGACTAACCCCAGATAAACCGACGGACGCGGGGGCAGTACCCGCCAGCTCCACCAAGAAAAGTGCCTGACCACCGGTTGGGCTTTTTTCTTGACGAGGCACCGCTGATGATAGTGTTGCGTCAGTGGGGGATATTCCACTGACAGCACTATCTTCTTCGCCTACACTGCCAACTATCCTAGTAATTAACGGGAGGAGGGATCAATGGCAAGCAGCAATCGAGGATTCGCAAGCATGGACGAGGACAAACAGCGCGCGATCGCCAGCAAGGGCGGCCGTGCCAGCAGTGGTAATTTCGCAAATGACCCGCAGCGGGCCAGCAAAGCCGGCAAAAAGGGCGCCGCGGCGCAACCTACCGAGGCAAAAGCCGAGGGCGGTCGCAACAGTCACCGTAACGGCTAGTACGCGGCAGATATAAGACAAAGATAAGACGGAGAGGTCAAACGGTAAAAGTGGTTTCCTAAACCGTCAAAATTGCCGAGGAGAGGCCGCCGCACATCAGTTGTGGCGGCCCTTTTGTGTGAGCCTGCTCCGGATTTCTCCGCCGCTAAGCGCTATACTGCCTATTATGAGTGAACTGTTACAACTATCGTATAGCGGGCAAGAATTCCCGGCCTACCTGGCTCGCCCGGCAGGGAAAATCAAGGGCGGTATTATCGTTATCCATGAGGTGTGGGCGCTGAATGACCATACCAAATCTATCGCCGATCGCTTCGCCGCCGAGGGCTATGTGGCGCTGGCGCCGGATCTGCTGACCATGACGGATATTGCCCAGCATGCCGACACGCTCGCGCTGGACCTGTTCAACCCAGAAAAGCGCAACGAGGCACAGCCAAAGTTGCGCGCGCTCATGGCGCCAATGCGGGAGCCGGGTTTTGCCGAGGCCACGCTGGGCAAGCTCAAAGTGTGCTTTGACCATCTCTATAATCTGCCGGAAGTCGGGCAGAGAGTGGCGGTAAATGGCTACTGCTTCGGTGGCAGCTATAGTTATAGTCTGGCCGTGCACGAGCCCCGGCTGAAAGCCGCTGTGCCGTTTTATGGCCACGCCACCGACGATGGAGACGAATTACGGCGCATAAAATGCCCGATTTTGGCGTTTTATGGGGAAAAAGATGAAGCGTTGGTGCATAATTTGCCCGAGCTCAAGAAGGCTATGGAGCAGGCTGGTGTGGACTACACGGCCGTGGTGTATCCGGACTGCGGACACGCATTCTTTAACGATACAAACCCGTTCGCATATAACGAAGCCGCTGCCACGGATGCCTGGAAACGAACTTTGGAATTCCTGGGAGCCCATCTCTAGCAAGGGCGAGGGCACTGTAGGCTATTTAACTGCCGTTTGTGCTTGTCCCTGTCTAAGCTGTTATATAACTAGTTATATAAGCGGAGGATTGCTTGCTATGCCACCAGATGAGCCAAACGAGGAAGAACGCCTGGAACAACTGCCGGAGGATGGTCAGACCCCATTTAGCCCGGCTGATCCGTTGCGTGGCCCGGATGCCGGGGGCGATGATGACCGCCAGGCAGCAGAAAAGCTGGACGATACCCATCCGGACACAGACACGGATATCCAGCAAGAAGATGTCTACGAACAGGGTGTGCCCGGCGCGGCCGGTGTCAGTGAGCCCAATGCCGGCAATACGGTGGTAGACTACCATTCCAGGCCACAAGACGAGGAGGCATAAGACAAGAAAACCGCCTCTCTAGTTTTGAGCCAGAGGGGCGGCTGGGGTATTCGGCCTACTTTAGGAAGGCGGACCTTTTTGGCAAAGACCAGAAGGCTAGCTGGAGCGTACCTCCCGCCCATAGCTAATTGCCAACCCGTTAGATCTAGGACTTAACAAGTGGATTACCTCCCTTCTGTCTTTAAAGTTGCTCATGCTTATCAGTATACCAGCCCGCGGCGCTTGCGCAATCGGCCGCTGCCTTCCATCTATTTACCTTGACCGCTGGAGATGTGAGGTACTACGCTAGAGGGGTAATGACACTATTCGACGAAGCCAAGGGCCTGCTCAAGAGAAGACTGCTCTCGTTCCGCAGCGATAAGCCGCTTACCCCCGGCGACGTGGAGACTGCCCGGGCATACATAAAAGAGTATTGGACGCACCTGGAGCGCTTTCACCCCAAGGATGATGAGAGTTTGCTGGGACTACCGAAGCCCTACCTGGTGCCGAGCTACACCGAGCACACCGGCTTCGACTACAACGAGTTGTATTACTGGGACAGCTACTTTATGGTGCAGGGTATGCTCGACGAGGAACACAAAGCGCTGGTGATGGGTATACTGGAGGACCTGCTGTACTTGTTTGAGCGGTTCAAAATTATTCCGAATGCTTCGCGTACGTATCTGATGGGGCGCTCCCAGCCGCCATTCCTTACGACATTTATATTCGACGTGTACCAGGCATATGATCCGGGCAAAAAGTGGCTCAAGCGGGTGATAGACGTTGCCCAGGCCGAATACCAAACAGTCTGGCTCGGCCAGAAAAAGCCCAATGAGCGGCTGGTGCACAAGGGCCTAAGCCGATATTACGATATCAATTACCTCAACGACCTGGCAGAGGCCGAGAGCGGCTGGGATATGACACCGCGCTTCGGCCGCAAGGCGCTTAGCTATCTGCCGGTGGATTTGAACGCGCTGCTGTACAAATACGAGACGGATTTTGCGCGCGCGGCCCGCTTGCTCGATGACATGCCGGCGGCGGCGCGTTGGGACCGCGCGGCGCTCGAGCGCAAACAGAGCATGAATTCGCTCATGTGGGACCGCCTGCGCGGCCTGTATTACGACTATAACTATGCCAAAAAACGGCGCAGCATCATCAGCAGTCTGGCGGCATATTACCCGATGTGGGCCGGTATGGTCGACGAGGATCAGGCCGAGGCCATGGTGCGCGGGCTTCGCCGGTTCGAGAACAAGGGCGGGCTCGCTACTACTGATGCCCTGCCGGTAAGCCAGCAGCTTACTTTCGGGGCCATGCCCACGCAGTGGGCCTATCCGAATGGCTGGGCGCCGCTGCACTACGTCGTGGTAAAGGCACTGGAGCGCTACGGCTACCACGAGGACGCGCAGCGGATTGCCACCAGATGGCTCAAGACCAATTTACATTGGTTCCACGAGCATCACATTTTCCTCGAAAAGTACAACGTGGTTGCGCCCGAAAAGCCGCCGGTGAAGGGGGTATACCCCAGCCAAGCCGGCTTCGGCTGGACCAACGCGGTGTTTGAGCGCTTCTGCCAGGATTACATCGACCCTCCATCTCAGCCAACTCAGCCGTTGTAAAATTGTGAGGACAGACCTCCCAAAGCAGAAATTTTACAGATGAGGGTATTCTGCTCTAGGTGTTAGTGTGTAGAGTATGACACAACGGGTAACGCTGGTAATAATATCCTCGACAAACCTTACGGATGCCAGGGGAAGTACGGTATAATGCAAGCTGTCCGCAGAGGGCAATTAGCTCAGTTGGCTAGAGCGCAGCATTCACATTGCTGAGGTCACAGGTTCGAGCCCTGTATTGCCCACCAAAACAGTAGAAAGAAACTCCAGATGACAAAGACAGACTGCCCGTTTTGTACTACTCACGACCGCGTGCTGAAGGAAAACGCACACGCCCAGGTGGTTTTGAGCAACCCGCGCAAGGTGCCGGGGCATTTTCTGGTGCTGCCCAAGCGCCACATCGAAAAGCCGTGGGAACTGACCAACGACGAATTAACAGATATATTTGACTTGATTTTCTTCATTGAGCAAAAAATTATCGGCAAGCTCGGCGATGGCTGCGACGTACGCCAGAATTACCGGCCGTTCATGCAGCAAAGCAAACTCAAGCTGGACCACATCCACTTCCATGTCATCCCGCGCTCGCTCTACGACTACATCTACAAAGTGTCGGAAAAGTACGACACCGAGCTGTTTGCCGACCTCGACGACCTGGAGCGCAAAGAAGTGGCTAAACTCTTGGATTAACCCCTTGCGGGCATCTAGCGGATCAACTATACTACTTCCACTATGAAAGATGCTCAGGTGACAGTACTGCTGGAGAATATCGACGACAAGCTGGAAAGTTTAGCCGAAGTTGTTGACAGCATACACGAGCGGCTCGTTAACGTGGAGCAGAAAGTTGAAGCTATCCCCCAGATAGTCGACAACATTAAAACCATCAAAGCCGTACAGACCGACCAAGGTCGTGAAATTCGCCACATCGAGCGCTATCTTACCACTCAGGGTATGCCCAGCCGGGCATAATACAGCTTCTCCCGATTTTTCTCTTATTTCCCTTAAACAGGTACACTATAGCTTATGAGTAAGTTTTATATAACCACCTCTATTCCGTATGTAAATGGCGAGCCGCATCTGGGCCATGCCATGGAGTTTGTGATGGCTGACGTACTGGCCCGCTATGCCCGCCAGCAGGGCAAGACAGTGCTGTTTAGTACCGGCACGGATGAGCACGGCGGTAAGATCGCCGAGAAGGCCGCAGAGCGCAAGATTACGCCCCAGGCGCTGGCCGACGAAGTGAGCCAAAAGTTCCGCGATCTCGCAAAATCGCTGGAAGTCAGCAACGACCGCTTTATCCGCACCACCGACAAGGCCCACGAGCAGCGCTCGCAAATCGTCTGGAAAGCGCTGGAAAAATATATCTACAAGGGCACGTACACCGGCTGGTACTGCACCGGCGACGAGGAGTTCTTTACCGAGACGGTGGTAAAGGCCAACCACGGCGTGTGCCCCGACCACAATCGCCCCTACGAAAAGCTCGAGGAGGAGAATTACTTCTTTAAGCTGAGCGATTTCAACGACCGGATCCTGGAGGCTATCGAGAAAGATGCCTTTGTGGTCATCCCCAAGACCCGGCGCAATGAGATATTGGCGGTGCTGCGGGACGGCCTGCAGGATATCAGTATCAGCCGCCCGAAGGATAAGATCTCGTGGGGCATAGCGGTGCCGGGCGACACAACGCAGGTGATGTATGTGTGGTTCGAGGCGTTGCTCAACTACATCACGGTGCTGGGCTACCCCGAACATGACGATTTTAAGACATTTTGGCCGGCCGACGTGCAGGTGATAGGCAAAGGTATCATCCGCTTCCACGCGGCCATCTGGCCCGGTATTTTGCTGGCGCTCGGCTTGCCGTTGCCCAAGACGCTGTATGTGCACGGCTATATCACCGTCGACGACAAAAAAATGAGCAAATCGCTCGGCAACGCGGTCGCGCCGGCCGAAATTATCGCCAAATACGGCCCCGAGGCGTTTCGTTACTATTTCCTGCGCCATATACCGTCGTATGCCGACGGCGATTTTACCTGGGGAGCGTTCGACAATGCCTACAACAACGAGCTAGCCAACGAGCTGGGCAACGCCGTGCAACGCACGATTGCCATGATCCAGAAGTACCAGGACGGGCTTATTGGCGATATTCCACCGGCCGAGCACGACATGGAGCAGTATCACGAGGCGCTTGAGGCCTGCCAGTTTGACCGTGCGCTGGATGAAGCGTGGGAGCAGGTCCGCGGGCTCAACCAATACATCGACGAGGAGAAGCCGTGGGTGGTGGCCAAAAGCGGCGACAGCGACCATCTGCGCGAAGTACTGGCCTACCAGGCAGGTTGCCTGCTGGAAATCGCCGACCTGCTGGAGCCGTTCCTGCCCGATACCGCCACCAGGGTGCGCAACGCCTTCAGTGCCGGCATCGTCCGCCCCATCGAGGGCACCCTGTTCCCCAAGCACGACGCGGAACCTGAGAAGTGAGCGAGCTGCTCATCATCAAAAATATCTCGCGGGAAGGTCCGGGACTTCTGGAGGATGTTCTGCAGCGGGCCGGTATTAGCTCAGAAGTGAGAGACCTCAGTGGAGATGACACATTTCCAGATCCGCGAGCGTATAAAGCACTG
>DASVGU010000030.1:0-6858 GCA_036379375.1 Saccharimonadales bacterium (SeqCode) | reverse complement strand
AGCGGGTCGTTCAGCAGGAGGCGAAACAGCAGGTATCCGTTCAGGGTCACCGCCGCGTGCTAAGTATGCTCTGCGCATGTCATCTCTCATGCCCGCTAATGTGCTTTCTCCGGCAGCTATAGCAAGAGCTGCTATGAGGAGGGGGGTAGCAATACCCCGTGCTCTTAACGCCGCTTGAACCATTTTTGCTTTCTCCGCTTTCTCTGCGGCTGCCTGTTCCGGCGTGACTACAGCATCCGGCGGCAGCTCCGCAGTGCGTGGTTTTTTCCATGGCATGTGCATCGTATATATACCTTCTGTTACCCTGGCTACCGTTTATTGGGCCAGCTAGCAGCCACTACTGCGCCCATTGCGGTACCCGCTGCAAGTGGGCTCAGGCCTGTCCTCGGCGTGACTCTTGTGTGTTCAGCGGTTACTGGGTCAGGCCCGTCACCGAAGCCGTCGATGACATTGGGTATGGGTCCGTAACCGTCACCATAACCTGAATCGACATCTGCGAGAACTTGCTGCTCGCTGCCATCGTCGGGATAAGGGGTGCCGGCTGATATTCCCCACATCTTTTCTGGCTTTTTGTCAAGCTTGTAGGCAGCATGGTACATTTCGTCTGACATACGACTAGCCCTCCACCTCGACACCCATACTGCGGGCGGTACCGGCGACCATTTTCTTGACTGCTGCGACATCGTCGGTGTTCATGTCGGCGGCTTTCTCGATAGCAATCTTGGTGAGCTGGGCGTCGGTGAGCTTTTTGCTGACCTTCTCGCTGTTGGGGCGGCCCGAGCCCTTGTCAATCTTCAGTTCGGCACGGATGCGATCATCGGTGGGCACACCAACCACGCGGAATGTCATGCTGCGATCATCGTACACGACGATGTGCGCCGTAACCATCTGTCCCTGAAACTCTTTGGTCGCTTCGTTAAACGGGTTAATAAAATCCATCATGTTCACGCCGTACTGGCCGAGCGTGCTGCCCACCGGGGGCGCTGCGCTGGCTTGTCCGCCGCGGATCTTCATTTTGAGGTTTGCTTTGACCACTTTTGCCATAAAATGACTCCTTTCGAGTGTTCGGGTTAGAAGCTCCCTACTGGCTCTCCTACCGTTTGCAGTAGTGCGTAACAGATACGATTATACCTGAGCTGGTACATTTTGTCGAGCCATAAAACGAACGCAAATTACTTAGGGAGATACTCGCCCCATTTGGCCTCGAATCGGCCGTCTGCGCAGGCAAGCTCACCCAAGGCTTGTTGGGCGCTTCCTTCCGGTAGCGTACCCTCGGCTACACGAGCGTTAATCGCGTCTAGGGCATCGGCGTACCGTGTTTGCTTCGTGAAACAAGCAGCGACTCGCCCCGCAATACCCATCGGTCGCAGTACCGCCAGGTATGCTATACCATATTGTTCCATGATTCGGCCGTATTGCTCATCCTGCCAGATCACGGGGACCAACACCTCTCCAGGGAAATTATCGTGTATATCTCCATAAGGGCGTGGGCCGGAAGCGTTGATATCAATGATGTATGGCATGGTGCACCCTTTTACGCTTGCTCGCCCCAGTTATGGCCCTCGGGAAGTAATACACCGTGTGCCTGTATACCCTCCGCAGACAAGGAAGGATTAGCCCATGATGACCACTGGACATCCGGAGCAAGATTTACAGTAGCGGGGTCTACTGACTTAGCTCGGTACACCAGGGTAGAGGGATTAACCGGATAGGCATAGTCAGGGGAAAACATATGGCCGACGAGAGTTCTGCCCAGTTCCGCAAGTGCCGCTTCATATGTTCTCGTTTCTCCGGTAAGCATGACAGTCCGGGGTAAAATCCCGTTGTGCAGTAAATATTGCACAAGGGCTGAGCCGTCAGGGGGCACGCTGGGAACAATGGCCCAAATAACACGCTCGATTTCTGGCCCGTACATCCCTGCCATAAATTACCCGTGATTATGAACTACACGCGTTTGACTTGCAAGCTGTCGAGCTCTACTGGGGTCTCGCGGCCGAACATGTTCACCAGCACCTTGAGTTTACCCTTTTGGGCGTCAATCTCGTTGATGCTGCCATCGAAGCCCTTGAACGGGCCATCGGTGATAGACACAACCTCACCCAGACGATAGTCAATCTTGTGCTTGGGCTGCTCGAGGCCCATGCGTTTCTGGATCTTCTCAATCTCGTCCTGGGCAACAGGTGTCGGGTCGCTGCCGGAGCCTACAAAGCCGGTTACCGAAGGCGTATTACGCACGATATACCAGGCATCCTCGCTCATTTTCATTTGGACCAGCACGTAGCCCTGGAAAATGCGTTTTTCGACGACGCGGCGCTTGCCGTTCTTGATCTCAATCATCTTTTCTTTCGGCACAAGCACCTGGAAGATCTTGTCTTTCATGTCGAGCGAATCTGCACGCTGGCGGATGGATTCGGCGACTTTTTCTTCGTAGCCGCTATAGGTGTGAATTGCGTACCATTGTTTGGTTGTGTCGTAGCGTTTGCTGGTTGCCATAGTTACCTCATTACCTCAAAACTACTGCTTTAAATACTTTATCGAGCCCTAAATCAACGACGTAAATAAGTCCGCCGAAAATAACAGAAAAAATGATAACGGCAATAGTGAGGCGTCGGGATTCGCGCCGGGTAGGCCACGTGACGAGCCTTAGCTGGTGCCAACTCTCGTACACGTAGGTGACGCCGAGGATCTTGCCGATGAAGCGCATGATGCGCAGACTGAAGAACCACCGCAAGCCATGGCCGATTTGCTTGAGCGGCGGACGGTGTGCGAGCCAGACGAATATACGTAACGGCGTAAAAAGTTTACGCAGTTTGCTGCGCTTTTTGGGCTTGGCGGCTTCGCCGAGCGCCTTTTCGGCCTTTTCCCGCACCGTTTCTGCGGGCGCACGCAAACGGCGTTTTTTTGCCGGCTTATCACTGTCTGCCAACGTCTAGCTCCCTTTCCAGGCAATTAAAAAACCTACAAATGTTGTAGGTCATCGTTGTCAATGCTACCATGCGCGGGCGCTTGAGGTCAAGCAGTTTCTGAGGCTGCCATGCGCCGCCGCGTGCCCGGTGCGATGCGCGGCCATGCTATAGTTTAGGTTATGATGGCAGCATTGGTGGCACTGGGGGCGCTGAGTGCAGTGGAGTTGCTTATGTATGCGCCGCTCGTGTGGCGGGCTCACCGGCCGCTGGCGGTGGTATTAGTAATCTTGCTCGCCTTCGATAGTGGTGCACTTTTTGCTGCCAACATGAGTATATGCGGCGGGCTTGTGCTGCTGGTGGCGCTGTATCGGATATTTAACTTGCTCCGGGTGGCCGGCGGACAGCGGCAGACTGAGTATCTGCGGCGCAAAGCGTTCCTCACTACTTGGTCGCTGCTGCTGTATCAGGCGGTGCTGCTGGCCGCAGAATGGGGGTTCAGCCTTGTGCACGCCAGCAGGTATACCGCGCTGATAACGTGGGCACTTGCCACGCTTGTCTTTGCGTTGGTGTTGCTCGCGTCGACACTGCGGAACCTGCGCCACACGATAGCGCCGGCGGTAACTAACAATTTTAGCGACAAGGAACTGCCGAGCATCAGTGTATGCATACCGGCACGCAACGAAACGGCAGCGCTGGAGGCGTGTTTGCGCAGCCTGATTGCGAGTGATTACCCCAAGCTGGAGATTCTAGTGCTCGATGATTGCTCACAGGACCGCACGGCCGAGATTATACGGAGTTTTGCTCACGACGGCGTGCGTTTTATCGCCGGAGTGGAACCAAGCGGCAGCTGGCTGGCCAAAAACTGGGCTTACCAGCAACTATCAGAGGAGGCAAACGGAGAATTGCTGGTTTTCTGCGGTGTCGATATTACCTGGGGCGTCGGTGCGCTGCGCGCCCTTGTGACCACCATGCTGCACAAACGCAAAGCTATGATGTGTGTCATACCGACGAACCGCGTGCAAAGCGGCCAGGGGATACGCTTCTCTACACTGTTGCAGCCGATACGGTACGCGTGGGAGATGTGCCTGCCGCGCCGCCGATTCCAGCGCCCGCCGATACTGAGCAGTTGCTGGATTGTACGACGGGAATTATTGCAGCAATCGGGCGGCTTCGCAGCCGACACGAACAGCATCGCTCCCGAGGGTAACTTGGCACGAGCCGCTGCCCGCCGCGACGGGTACAGCTTTGTACGCAGTGACACCAGCGTGACAGCCGTGAGTCAGAAACTCGCCCGCGACCAGTGGGACACTACCTTGCGCACGAGATATCCGCAACTGCGCCGCCGCCCGGAGCTGGTGCTGTTGCTTACAGCAATACAATGCGGCGGTTTGCTAGCGCCGCTGGGTATATTTATCGGCAGCTGCGTAGCCGGTTCATGGGTCCTCGCGGCGGTAAGCGGTATTGCGAGCGCGCTACTGCTGTTTGTGTACTGTCTGGTTGTGCGGCTTACCTATCGCCGCTTCTTGTGGCGCAGCCTGATCCTCGGGCCCATCGCAGTGCTGCTCAGCATCATCTTGCAGCATTATTCTATGGAACGATACGAATTTTCGGACGTGCTGTGGAAGGGACGCAATGTATGTATCCCGGTCATGCAAGTCATCCCGCAGCTGCCTAAGTTGCAAAGCAATCCGTCGCATGTAAACTGAACTCGAGCCGATCTTGCTGCCGCATTCAATCGTGCGCAGCTTTCACTGCGAGGTTCGGCACATAGACACTGAATGTCGACCCCTTGTCCAGTTCGCTTTGGAGCGTAACTTCAGCGTGGATCAGCTTGGCGAGTTTGGCCGTTACATAGAGTCCCAGGCCTGTTCCATTGGTTTTGCGGGTACGAAAATCCTCAGAACGGAAAAATTTATCGAATACTCTTGTCTGATCACCCTTGCTGATACCTATACCTGTGTCACTCACCCTAAACAGTACTCCGCCGCGGTCGCTTGGGGCAGCGGTGAGTTCGACGTGCCCCTGCTCAGTGTATTTAAGCGCGTTCGTGATGAAATTCTGTAAAACCTCCCGCACATAGAGTGTGCTCGAGGTAAGCGGCCCCAGTGCCGGGTCCGAACTCGTGCGCAATTCGAGACCCTTGCGGGCTGCCTCATCACGGTAATCGTGTGCCAGCTCCTCTACGAGGCCCGATACGTCGATTGGCTCGGGCTCGGCCGTCAGCTTGCCGCGCTCAGCGCGCGATAACGTCGCCAGATCATTGATCATGTCAGCGAGAAACAGGACCTGGTTGTGCGCTTCCTCCAGCGCTTGTGCGATCTTCGCTGTGTCGCTGCCGTTTTTAAGGATGAGTTGGGCATTGCTGATATTGCCCTCGCTAATGGCAATTGGAGTACGCAGCTCATGACTCACGACGCTGATAAACTCGTCGCGCTCTTCCTCCAGTGACTTCTCACGCGTAATGTCGCGGAGCATGAGCACAAATCCGTGTGAACCGTTCTTGCCATAGCCGAGATGTACCGGGGCAATACTCAGATACAGATTGATAATGCTGCCGTCGCTATATTTTAGGCATAGATCACGATTGGTCGTAGGCAGTGTGGTCTGTTGCACGAGGGTAACGATATCAACAGGCTTCTGGTCGGCCGTGAACGGGCGCAGGAAATCACCGAGTAATCTGCCCTGCATCGAGCTGTTGAGGTCCAGAACATTAAGGGCGGCGGCATTGTACTGCAGAACGCGTATGTGCTCGTCTACCGCGATAACACCATCGGCCATACTATTGATGAGGCTCAGGAGACGCTCATGCTCAAGGTTGGCGTCCTGTGGCGACGGAGCTGGGGTGGATTCGAGTGCGGCCATATTGCTTACGTATTATGGCACACGCAGATGGTTTTTGGGTATGGACGGCCGCGCGGTATGCCCTAGAGATACGGGTGGTGTGTTCGCATGTCTTTCCGTATCTGACCCACATCCGGCAGAACCTGTTCCATGGCTGCCCAGAACTTCGGCCCGTGCTGCATGACGCGCGTGTGCGTCAGCTCATGGAGCAACACATAATCGATGAGCTGCCACGGAAGCTGCATGAGAAATATGTTAAGCACGATGTTTTTCTGCTGATCGCAGCTGCCCCAACGGGATTTCAAACTCTTTACGCTGACGCTCGCATAGGTAAAACCGTGCTTTTGGGCCAGCACGCGCAGTCGCTGAGGCAGCAGTTGCTCGGCTTCGGCTTTGAGCGCCCGGATGGCTGCTCTTTTCGCGGTGCTTTGGGCACGCGGGTGGTCAAACGCTAATTCTTTGGGTATATATATGGTAATCTCCGTGCCATGCAGACGACTTCGCGGCGCAGCAGCAGGATCGGTAATCGTAACGAATTGCAGCCGATGGGCCTTACCAACCGGCATATCTGACGTGAGCGGTGCAGCTGCCGTCGGGGCGTGCGCCAGCAGCCAGCGCCGGCGTGAGCGGGCAAACGCCACCCCTGCAGCATACGGTGTCCAATACGGAATGGTAACACGCACTGTTCCGTCGTGCCGCATACTCAGGCGCATATTTCGACTGCCGCTGCGTTTATACACCGTAATCGCGCCCAGTTCTTCGATCTCGAACTGTTTAAAAGCCATGCTATGTAGATTATAACCTGCTTGCCCGCTGGAGCTTAGGATCCTGCTCGCAGTGCGTCAAACAGTCAAATATACGTGCTACTACCGGATCACGATGTTGCGGCGGGCCATATCTACCCGGCCGGCAGCAGGGTTAGGCACAAGATTAACTAACCCGGGCTTCACCACCTTATCATTGGCGTCTTGTACACCGATAAGGCCGAGTTCGCGCAACCGTTTGGCAGTCGCGCTTAGCTGCGTGCTAAAGAGATGTTTGCCGCTTACCACGACGTATTCCTCGGTGACAGTGGGATTCTGCATGCGGCC
Source organism: Saccharimonadales bacterium (SeqCode) (assembly GCA_036379375.1). Classification (GTDB taxonomy): domain Bacteria; phylum Patescibacteriota; class Saccharimonadia; order Saccharimonadales; family UBA4665; genus DASVGU01. The sequence goes on along the minus strand of DASVGU010000030.1, from coordinate 20 downwards.
CACCAGCGCATCAAAGGTCG
>DASVGU010000029.1:0-4951 GCA_036379375.1 Saccharimonadales bacterium (SeqCode) | reverse complement strand
CACGTTACCTCAAGGCTGTGGAGCAGTTTTGGCCGGGTGCGGTCAGTGTTATCATCCCTGCCGGGCCGGAGCTCGCGTATTTGCACGAAGGCAAAAACAGTCTGGCGGTGCGTGTCCCCGAGCCCGAGGAGTTGCAAGTGTTTCTGGAGCACACTGGCCCGTTGCTTACCAGCAGCGCCAATCATCCCGGTGAACCGACGGCGACGACTATCGAAGAAGCACGCGCCTACTTTGGCGAAAGGGTGGATTTTTATGTCGATGGCGGTGATATGTCCGGCCGGGCCCCCTCGACAGTCGTCCGTATTATCGACGATGCCATAGAAATTTTGCGCGAAGGTGCTGTTAAAATAACTCCTGAGGAGGAGAGATGACGTTAGACGAATATCAGCGCAAGGCCATGGCGACAGCGGTAGACACATCCGGCGACTTTGTGGAGACTTTTATGCACCGCGTCCTGGGCTTGGTCGGCGAGTCCGGCGAGGTGGCAGAGAAGGTAAAGAAAATCGTCCGCGACAAACACGCCAAGATCGACGAAACCGATGAAAAAGAAATCGTTAAAGAGCTCGGCGATGTTTTGTGGTATCTGGCGGCGTTGGCTGACTATCTAGGGGTGAGCTTGCAGGAAGTTGCCGATATTAATATCGGCAAGCTGGCCAGCCGCAAAGTCCGCGGCAAAATCCACGGTGCCGGCGACAACCGCTAAAGCCCAGCTAAGAACTCTTTGATAGCGGCTTCGGTTTCGGCAACGTTGTTGTATTCGAACACAGTGACATTTGGGCTGCCGGCAATCATGGACGAGAGTTTGCGCTCCGGCAAGGGGTGATAGAGCGCCAGTACCGGTTTGCCGAGCGTGTATGCGGTGGCTATCTCATAACCCACTCCCAGAGACGGCTGCGTGACCTCAGCAATGATCGCGTCGGCTGCGCGGATCCAGCCCATGTCCCATTCCCAGATTTCAGCAGGTGTCATCCCATGTTGGGCGCCCAAGCCCTGCGACGATTTTACAGATGTACTGGCAAATATTTCGCTGAGCACATGCATGCCGGCGTCCTTTATATATCCGACAATCTTCGGATACACGTGTGCGTGGTCGCGCCCGCCGGTGATTGCGCAGGCAAAATAGATCTCCTTCACGTTTGGAACTCTTGGCGCAGCCATTCGTCGAGTGAGCCGCCACCACCGCCGGACATGGCTACCACCATATCACCCTTGGTCAGGTGTGCGGCAATGGTACGTTTGAGGTCGTCGTCCAGTTCTGCCGGCACCGCGATAGTCGGATCAGTCAGATGGGTGATGAGCTCGGCAGGGGGGATGATGCGCTGGTGCGGATCCTCGCGCGCCAGGTAGCTCGGTACCCAGTACACCTGTGCCGCACCGGCAAAGACATCTTTGTAGTCGTTGATGATGTAGTGCTGGCGCATGTTGTGCAACCCTTCATAGACTATCACGAGCTGCTGGCCGCTGTCCTGTGCCATCTCGAGCGCCGTACTCATGCCCCCGCGAATTTTGTCGACCGTGTGAGCGTAGTCGCTGTACAGGTTTGGGATAATTTGCTCCATCCGACGGCTCAAACCGGGGAATTTATTGACGTACCCGATAATGTCTTCCAGCGGCCGCTTGGTGAGCTGCCGCACGGCTTTCACGGCCAGCCAGGCGTCCAGGCGGTTGTAGCGCCCCTTGATTTTTAAGCCTTCTATTGCCGGGTCGCTCGAATCCATCACGGCGTAGTGGCTGTTTGGCTCCAGTCCCAGATAGTCGGCGTCTTCGCGCCAGATTTCCAGCCACGTGCTCTGCTCGATAAACTCGCGGAACGCATCCTGATAATCTTCGCGGGTAGGGTAAATGTCGTGGTGGTCCCAGCTTACACCGCTGATGATGCTCACAAACGGCCTAAACGCCAAGAAGTTGCGGTCAAACTCGTCGCACTCGTACACGAAATATTCCGAGCCGTCCGCAAACTCGCCCATGTCGCCGAAGCTCAGCTTGGCGCCCACGTTGTAGCCAATCGGTATCCCTAACTGCTTGAACAACCAGATGACCATGGCTGTCGTAGTGCTTTTGCCGTGCGTACCGGCCACCGCCAGCAGTTTCAATTGCTTGTCCTGGATTATCTGGTTGAGCAGCTCGTCGCGTTTGGAGGTGTGAATGTCCTGCTGCGCGCAAAACTTTAATTCCGGTGCTTCGGGATTCTCCATGGGCAGGGCAGAGGTATACACGAACCAATCTATCGGGTCCCGTGCGTGCTCGGCAGCAATGGCTTCATGCGTTTGGCCGATGTGGATATTGGTGATGCCGTGCTTCTTTAGGTACTGGATATATTGCGAATCCTGCTTGTCTGAGCCGGAAACGCTGTAGCCCGCCTGCTTGGCCACCAGCGCCAGTGGTCCGATACCCGTTCCGCCGATGCCGGAAAAGTAGATGTGCATGCCCACCAGTATGGCCTATCAGGGGTCAAATCACAACACGCCCTGCGCGCTGTCACGCACTGTTGTAAAATTGTGAGGTCCGTCCTCCCAGACGGTAAAACCATATGGTAAATCCTATGGTAAACCATATGGAAAATAGTACGGGCAAAATTAATGCATTACCGTAAAACCTTTGTGCGGGGCTGGAGAGATGTAAAATAAGCGTATGAATAAACGGCGCCTGCACCATCTGTGGACCAAATTCCGGGCCCTGAATCCGTGGTATTTCGTGGTACTTGCGGTGGTGAGCGGTGTAATTTGTATCATAGCCCTGCGCAGTAATAACGAGCACATGGTGCGCTTGCGTTCAGCGGTATACAGTGCCGACAAGGACAACGGCAATGTCGAGCAAGCGCTCAACAACCTTCGCTCTTATGTAAATAGCCACATGAACACCGACCTTACGACACCTGATGGTGTTTACCCGCCGATCCAGCTCAAATACACCTACGACCGGCTCGTGCAAGCCGAGAGTGCCAAGGTAGCCCAGACGAATTCGCAGCTATACACCCAGGCCGAGAACTACTGCCAGCAGCAGGTTCCCGACGGCTTCTCGGGCCGTTACCGCATCCCGTGTGTGACCCAGTATATAGATGACCATGGGGCCCAGACGAGCGCCATCCCCGACGCACTGTACAAGTTCGACTTCGCCTCACCTGCTTGGTCACCCGATCTGGCCGGCTGGAGCCTGGTGGTGTTTATAGTGAGTGCTGTGGTTGCAGTCGTATTGCTGGCGTTAAAGCTGCTGTTCAAACGGGCCAAGGTTATTTAGGAAGAGTTCTCTAGGGGATCTAATAGATATAAGAGGAAAGGCCCCGGGCGGGTGTATGGATGCCGACGTAAACCCACGGAAGGTCTTGCCTTGCCGGGGGTTTATAGCCGCTATATTGCCTTGGCCTAGCTTTTGCGTCAGCGGTGAGCCGATGCTACTGCCTTCTGCCTTATGGCTTGGTGGTTGTGCTAGGTGTCTTGCTGCCGTTTGAGCTTGAGTTAGCTGAACTACTTGGGGTGTTGTTGCCGGACCCTTGTGCGTCGGCGCCAGTCGAGGCCTGAGTCTGGCTGCTCACCTGTGAGCAGTCGGGGCCGTTCGGGTTTTGCTTCTGGAACTGTTGGATGCTCTGGACAACCTTACCGCTGTCCTGGAGGTTTTCCCAGAAGCTCACCTGCGAGCGGTTAATGATCATCTCATCGTATGGGTCGTGGATCTGCTGACAGCCGAGCTTTACCAATGTGTAATTGCTGTTAGCTGAACTGCTGGACGAAGTTGCCGAAGCGTTGTCTTGGGTTAGGTAATAGATATTACCGAGGCGGATGTAGTTGCCACCCATGCCTTCAATATGCCCGAAATATACCTGACCGTTTGTGAGGAAGACCGCCTGGTACTTATTGCTCTTGATGAACCGGCTCTGGTCACCGTTACCAAATATGAGAACGGCAACGAAACCGGCGACGAGGATAACGACACAGAATAAGAGAATGATACTGCCGATGCGGCCCCACTTGCTGCCCCGAATCCGCTGTGTCCGGCCACTACTGCCGCGCACAGACGACGAAGCGGTTTGCTGCTGCAAGGGCGCTGCCGGCTGGCCAGGCTGTGATTGAGGATTGCGATTTGAAAAGTCCATAACTGCTTTGTTACTCCACCTTATATTTCCGTTTATGGTTGACTAGCCATTAGTGTAATACATATGCCGCGATAAGCGCAACAGGTTGCTTTGATAATTTGGAAAAAGTGTAGGGAGCAATGGTATAGCTCCGGTGCTGTTTACAGCGTGCACTGGGCCGTACCAGGGTTGACAAGTAAAACCACCCGAGAGTATGTTAGGGGTACTACTAAAGTTTTAAGAGGGAGAGTCATAAGCATATGGCATACAAGCACACGAACTCAAAGGGTGTAACCTACTATCTGAACTCAAAAGAAGTTACACTTCGCGGTGGTAAAAAGCAGACAATCTATTACTTCAGCAAAGATGAGCGCCCTGAGGGTTGCGACCTGCCGGCAGGCTTCACGGTGAACGAGAACCCACGCAACGGCTTCCTTACCGTTAAGCGCGGCTAATAAAACCAAACTTTCAAGCGAATCGTTTAGGTAAGCGCCTCTTTGAAGGGGCGCTTATTTTTATCCTAAATATGTGCAGGCTTGTGGTATGGGCTTGGAGTACAGCGGGCAGGCAGAACCATCTTAAGATTACCTTGACGCTATTCAACGCTGTTTGGTATTGTATACCGCATGGCAACTGAGGCTATTCTTAGGGTAAAGGGACTTCGCAAACGCTATGGCGACAACGAAGCTGTGAAAGGCATCAGTTTCGAGGTCAAGAAGGGCGAGATTTTTGGCATTTTGGGCCCGAATGGCGCCGGCAAGACGACCACGCTCGAGATGATTGAGACGTTGCGCGAAATTGACGGCGGCACGGCCACTATCGATGGTGTGGACGTGGCTACCGAGCCCTACAAAATCCGGGGCATGATAGGTGTGCAGCCGC
>DASVGU010000028.1:0-6430 GCA_036379375.1 Saccharimonadales bacterium (SeqCode) | reverse complement strand
CTAACTGCCGCGGGAGCCGCCAAAGTCCCCAAGCCCAAAAAAGACAAGAAACTGAAAGTGCCTAACTTTAGCCGCTTCCGGGTGTCGCTCGTGATTGGGATACTGATACTGATCGTGCTTATAGCGGGCTGGATTGTGGCGACCAAGGTGTTGCCCCGGGCAACCATTACACTTACTACCGACACCAGCAATATTAACAGCAGCCTAACGCTCAACCTGGATACGAGTGCGCAGGCGCTCAACGCCTCGTCACTGACACTCCCGGCACAGGTGAAGAGTACGCAAAAGAGCCAGCAGCAGCAGGTGCCCACGACCGGACAGCAAAACAATGGCCAGCAAGCCACCGGCAGCGTGACTATGACAGCCTGTGTATCTCCGTTAGATTTTCCTAACAACATTCCGGCTGGAACCGGCATTAGTACGAACGGGCTCACCTATATTACGCAAGAAGCTACATCATTCAACCCCGTTGGCCCAGATAAGAGCGAAGGGTGTTACAAATACAAATCTTCCGGTACCACAGATATTACTGCGCAAAGTGCAGGCACCAAATACAACACGACACTTAGTGGTGCCGGTGTAGCGGGCTACTCTGGAGTGAGCGCCGACGGCTCAGCGAGCGGCGGCACGGACAACATCATTCAGGTGGTATCCCAGTCCGACATCGATAACGCTACGGCGAAGCTGGCTGCCCAGAACACCAGCTCGGTCAAACAAGAACTAGAGCAGCAACTCAAGGCAGTAGGGCTGTATCCTATTACGGCGACCTTCAGTGCCGGTACGCCGGCAACATCCACGAGTGCCAATGTGGGCGATCAGGCCTCGACGGTTACCGTGACTCAGGCCGTTACCTACACGATGTTTGGGGTGAAGCAGAGCGATCTGAAAACACTTATCGACAGCGATGTTGAGAGCCAGATTGACCCCAGCAAGCAGACTATTCTCAGCGAGGGGCTCGATACTGCCAGCTTCCACGTCAATAACCAAAATGCCACCAGTGCCCAAGTTGCTATGTCTACGACCGCCACGGCGGGTCCGGATCTGAACGTTGCTACCATAAAGAAGCAGGCTGAGGGGCAAAAGAGCGGTGTCATAATGGTTATGCTCAAGAATAATCCGGGTGTGGTGAATGTAAAGGTGCATTTGAGTCCCTTCTGGGTCACATCGGTACCATCTAACCCCAGTAAAGTCACTGTAGTGTTCCAAAAAGCCGCGAAATAGGCGGGGCTGTGTGCGTGTTTCTCTTCACCATTCGCGCTGCGGCTGTAATTACACTAAAATAACTGTATGACTGCAGAGGAGCCAAAAGCTATATTGGGTTTGGATGTAGGCAGCAAGCGGATCGGTATCGCGGTTGCGACGGCCGAGGCCCGCCTGCCGGGCCCTTTGTGCACGCTCGAAAATACTGCGGCGTTTTGGGATAAGCTGGCGGTACTTGTGCAGGAACACGGCGTGGAAGCGCTGGTGGTCGGCCTGCCGCGCTCGCTGGAGGGCAACGATACGGCGCAGACCCGCGAAGCCCGGACGTTTATGGCGCGGCTGCGCGCAAACACGGGCTTGCCGGTGTATGAGCAGGATGAAGCAGCCACGAGCATACAAGCCGAGGCCGAGCTTACCTCGCGCGGCAGGCCGTACCGCAGGGGTGATATCGACGCCCTGGCGGCAACATACATTCTTGACGATTTTTTGCAGAGTCAACGGAGTAGCGGCGCGTGAAATACAAGGCAGATACCCTATTGCGGCGGCCTGTCCTTCGCCGCCTGGTGCTTCTAGGAGTGATAGTCCTCGTGCTGATTGTGGCCGGTATCTTTTGGGCTCGGCACACGTACTACGAGGGACTAAAACCGGTAAGCCGCAGCGCGGCCACGCAATTGGTTGATATTAAGCCGGGTACCTCATCGGCCGATATCGGGAAATTGCTTGCCAGCAAGCGTCTCATCCGCAGCGCATGGGCGTTTGAGCTATACGTGCATAGCGCGGAGCTGAACAACGGCCTCCAGGCCGGCACGTATGCGCTGTCGCCCAACGAGGGAACAGTTGCCATCATCAAGACACTTACCAGGGGAAATGTCAGTACCAATCTCGTAACAATCTTGCCTGGCCGCCGGATAGACCAAGTCCGCGCCGACCTCATAAATGACGGGTTCAGCCCAGCCAGTGTCGACAGGGCGCTCGACCCGAGCCGCTACAGCGATATGCCGGTCATGGCGTATAAACCTGCCGGTGCAAGCCTGGAGGGGCTGCTGTATCCCGATTCGTTCCAAAGGACCGCCGATACCGACCCGTCCGTTATTGTGCGTGAGTCGCTGCAAGAGATGGGGGAACATCTTACCGTACAGATGCAGCAAGCGTTTGCACAGGAGAACCTTACCCCGTATCAGGGGCTTATCCTGGCCTCGATAGTCGAGCAGGAGGTATCCAAGCCGAGTGACCGTACGCAGGTTGCACAGGTGTTTTTGAGTCGGCTGAAGCAAGGCGCTACGCTTGGCTCTGACGTTACGGCGTATTATGGCGCGATTTTGGCTGGTAAGGCCCCGAGTGTCAACTACGATTCCCCCTACAACACACTAATACATACCGGCTTGCCGCCTACACCTATCAGTACCGTTAGCGATAGCTCGCTTCAGGCGGTAGCCCATCCCGCTAGTACTAACTGGCTCTATTTTGTGACCGGTGACAACGGCACGACGTACTTTTCGACGACCTTGCAGCAGCACAATCAGCAGGTGCAGGAGTATTGCCACCAGCTGTGCGCGCAGTAGGAGAATCTCTCTGTTGGGTGCATTTTGGGCGCAAAATCCAGGTATATAACAGCTGTGGTGTAGATTTCTTACAGGGGGCTAACAGGGGTGGGAAACTTGAAACCGGACCGCCGGTTTGTTATACTTGCGCTTAGTGGCGCTCTCTATTAGCGATACTTAAGGGATGTAAGGCGCTGCTCTTCACTCATAGCCTAAGGGCCCGTTGCCTGTGCGGCGGAGAACATGACGTGAAGGCTCTTCTTAAGCGGGTTTTTCCGGCAAAGGAAGCATCAAGATTAGTATTTCATCGCACACTATTAGCGCGCGCCTTGCGGCGGTTAGGAACGGTTCGCCGGCCCAGACCGTTGATCGTCTGCGCGCGCGTCTCAAACGTAAATCGACGCACCGCCGCTTGGTTCGCATTATGTTTGTTGCTGCCAACGTCACCGCTCTGGCGTTGGTGCTTTATTTTGTTGTTGGTACCCGCTCAAGCGGTGATGCCCAGCCGCTTGCCGCCAGGGCAGTTAATGCATCGAGTGTGAGTGCCCAAGCGGTCGTGAACCCGCTCGACCAAGTGTCCTCCGCCGATATCGCGCTGACCGTCTCCCGTATGACCGGGCTCGCCGAAACCACAGCCATCACCAACCAAGCCGATTCCGCCGACATCAGTGTGGCCACGGCCGCCTCAAGCAACAGCGTCGTATCCAAGCCGGAGGTGGTTGCCACCGCCTTCAAGTCCAATAAAGACATTCAGACATATGTTGTCCAACCGGGCGACAGTGTAGAGAGCATCGCAGCGAAGTTCAGTGTTACATCCAACAGCATAAAGTGGTCCAATAATCTTGGCAGCAATACGGTGAATCCGGGTGCGAAGTTGCTCATTCCGCCGGTTGGCTACAGCGGCATTGTGTACACCGTCAAAGCCGGCGACACGCTGCAGAGCCTGGCGGCGAAGTACAAAGCGGGCCTTAACGAGCTCACGGCTGCCAACGATGCCGAGATTAGCGGTATCCACGTGGGCGAACAGATTATCATTCCGGGCGGCCAGGAGCCGGCGCCGACATATTATTCTTACAGCAGCTACGGATTTCCATGGGGCGGTGCGGCAGTATACGGCTACAACGGCTACGATTATGGCTATTGCACGTGGTGGGTTGCCCAGCGCCGCGCACAGGTGGGCAAACCGCTACCGTCAAACCTGGGGAACGCCTCCAGTTGGCCGTATATTGGGCGATTGGCTGGCTTGGCCGAGGGGCATACTCCCCGGCCGTATGCCGCAGCTGTGACGAGTTTGGTGGGCGAGGGGCATGTCGCCTTTGTGGAGGCAGTGAACTCCGACGGCAGCGTTACCCTTTCCGAGATGAATGTATACGGCTGGGACGTAAAAGACACGCGGACGGTTTCGGCAGCGCAAGCGGCGGGCTACATTTACATTTACTAATGGCCTTGATAAGTGGTGGTGCTGGACGCGTCATGGTGCGTTCTGTATCCTATAGACAATGAATTTTATCGATAAGGTGCAAGTTGCGGCTGTCGCGGGCGATGGCGGCGATGGCAAGCTGAGCTTTCGGCACGAGAAGTTTATAGACAAAGGCGGCCCCGACGGCGGTGACGGCGGCAAGGGCGGCGATGTGGTGCTGGTGGCCAGCCGCAACGAAAATACGCTGGCGGCCTTTCGCTTCCAAAAGGAGCTGAAGGCCGAGGACGGCCAGCCCGGCGGCACGAATCGCAAACACGGCCATAGCGGGGTGGATTTGCTGGTGGCGGTGCCGGTGGGCACGGTGGCGACCGCTGCTGATGGGACAGTGGTGGCAGATTTGATCCATGATGAGCAGCGCACGGTAGTTGCCCGCGGCGGCAAAGGCGGCTACGGCAACGCGCACTTTGTCAGCAGTACGCGTCAGGCGCCGAACTTTCGTGAGCTGGGTGAGCAGGGCGAGGCAGCTACGCTTACACTGGAGCTGAAAATGATTGCTGACGTGGGGCTGGTGGGTTTACCAAACGCCGGCAAGTCGACATTACTTAACAAGTTAAGTAATGCACGTCCTGAGATTGCCGATTATCCGTTTACGACGCTTACACCCAATCTCGGCGTGGTGGATATCGACAAGTCCACCAGTGTGCTGTTTGCCGATATTCCCGGGCTTATTGAGGGCGCGGCAGCAGGCAAAGGGCTGGGACACGACTTTCTGCGCCACATTGAGCGTACGGCGGTGATTGTGCATATGATTGACGCCTACCAGGAGGATGTTGCCCGGACCTACCTTACTATCCGCGGCGAGCTCAAGGCATACCAGGCGGATCTGGCAAGGCGTCCCGAGATTGTGCTGCTTAATAAAATTGACGGTCTGGACGAAGAAATTGTGGCCGATCTGCTGGCCCGGCTCAAGGGAGTTACCGCGCGCGGCAGCAAAGTGTACGCGGTCTCGGCACGCTCGGGCGCGGGCTTGCGTGATATGCTGTACGCCGTTAAAACTGCGGTGGTGAAAACTCGTGAAAAGTCCCAAGAAAAGGCTGCAGCGGAAGAAGTGCCGGTGCTTCGCCTAGCCGACCAGTCGCAGCAGTGGCACGTGGAGAAACGTGGCGAAATATATGTGGTGTCGGGGCAGCGCATCGAAAAGTTTGCGGGCCGCACCGACTTTGGTAATGAGCAGGCGCTGCGCCGCCTGCGCGACATTATGCGCAAAATGGGCATTATGCATGAGCTAGTGCGCCAGGGTATTGAAGCCGGCAATGCCGTTTCTATTGGCCGAGAAACGTTCAAATACTGATTACGCATACGGGCGTTGTCATTTTGGGAGTTTTGAGAGGACAGACCTCCTAAAAGGTAAAATCATGTTGTAATAAGTCTGTGGTACACTGATAGCTACACTATGGCTGGCGTAGATTCGAGTTTTTTCTTTTACGACCTGGAGACGACGGGAATCCGTTCACGCGAGTGCCGGATTATGCAGTTTGCCGGCCAGCGAGCCGACATGGACCTCAACCCGGTTGGCGAGCCGTTCAATATCCTGGTGAAGCTGACGCCGGATGTATTGCCCGACCCCGGGGCAGTGTTGCTCACTGGTATTACACCACAAAAGACACTGGATGAAGGTATCACCGAGGCTGAGTTCCTGAAGATTTTTGAACGGGACATCGCCACGCCGGATACAGTATTTGTGGGATACAACAACGTGCGCTTTGACGACGATTTTATGCGCTGTACGCTGTACCGGAACTTTTATGATCCGTATGAATGGCACTGGAAGGATGGACGCTCGCGCTGGGATCTGCTCGATCTGGTGCGCATGACGCGGGCGTTGCGGCCCGAGGGCATACAGTGGCCGTTGAGTGGTGACGGGAAGCCGACCAACCGGCTGGAGCTGCTTACCAAGCTGAACGGGCTTGACCACGCCCAGGCGCACGACGCGCTGAGTGACGTGCTGGCGACCATTGCGGTAGCGAAGCTTATCAAGGGCAAGCAGCCGCAGCTGTTTAAAAAGTTATTGGGCCTGCGCGGCAAGAAAGCGGTGCAAGCGTTTCTGAAAGAAAATAAGACGTTTGTGTACACCAGCGGCAAGTACGATAACCAGTACGAGAAAACGACTGTCGTGCAGCTGTTGCAGGCCGGCAGCGATAAAGAGGGGGCGCTGGTGTATGACCTGCGCTACGACCCCCGGCCGTTTGCGAAACTGTCGCCTGCTGAG
>DASVGU010000027.1:0-9850 GCA_036379375.1 Saccharimonadales bacterium (SeqCode) | reverse complement strand
GCTTCCTTGCACTGCATCCGAGCACGAGGGGCTGTCGTACCGTGCCGCCAGTGCCAGCAGCTCCTCCAGCCCCTGCGCAAAGCCGGCCGTCTGCATATAGTCGGCGTAGCCGCGAAAACTCTCGTTGTGCCAGCCCATGTTCACCGAACCCTTGGTGGTGTGGCGCAGCCCGCCCAGGCTTTCCAGATGCATATATTCGATGCCGCTTCGGGGCAAAATTTTCGCTAAATTGTCTTCATTGAACTGCGGCGTATGGCGCGAGCGCGGCACACTGCGCACATCGGTCAGCACGGCAATCTGGTAGTGTTTTAGGATGCGCACCAGCTCTGCAAGCTCCCGCGTGGAATGCCCGATGGTAAATACAGTCATATCTACAGTATAATAGATGCAAGATATGGCCGAAACTCTACAACTGCTTGTGCTCGTGCGGCACGGAAAAACCGCGCGCGACGAACTGCGTGAGGCCTGGAAGCGCGGCGAGAACCCCACACTCCCGCCAGGGCAGACCGGCGAAGACTTGCTCGACGACAGCATAAAGCAGATGTGGCAATCCGGGCGCTGGATTGCGCAACACATCCTCAGAAGGTTTGGCCTGCAGCAATTTGACGGCTATTTTACATCTTTATCACAGCGCAGCATCGAAAGTGCTGCCGCCATGGATTTCACGGACGTGGTGTGGCAGGGCGACGAGCGCCTCAACGAACGCGACCGCGGCGAAATGCGCAAACTCTTGCCTAAAGGCTACGCCAGCAAATACCCCGAAAGCATCGAGGCAATGCAGCGTGACCCGCTCCACTGGGTGCCTGTCGGGGGCGAAGCCGTCTTACCGCACGTCATGGATAAAACCAAGAGTATCCTGCGTGAGATAGGCTATGGTGACACGCGGCTGCGCAGCTCACTCGTTGTCGGTCACCGCGACCAAATTTGGTCCTTCGCTATGCCCCTGGAGCGCCTCAGCGAAGACGAATTCCTCGCCGTCGATACCGAAAGCATGGGCAACGGGCACGTCATATGCTATTCCTCCTACAAGCCCCAGTCGAACGGTCCGGAATACAGTCCCAGCTCAGGAGCGTTCATACCCGGGCCAGACACTGTTGCTCCCGCACTGCTGTGGAAGCTCTCCGTTGACCCCCAGGACCCGGCGGCCAGCGCCGGCTGGCAGATTCTGCCGCACGTTGCGGAACACTACGGCTGGCACGAGTAACCGGCTAGCTAGATGGCCAATCAGCTAGCCAGGCTACACCTCGAAATACGACCTGTCGATGAAGTTCACAAACGCCGCCCAGAAACCGTCGATGTGTTCCATGGTGGTCTGGTCGGTCAGATTACCGTTGTCATCAAATTTCTCGCCGGCAAATGTCAGGTAAAATTCGGGCTGCTGCATGGCGGGCATATTCAGAAAGGTCAGCACCTGGCGCAGGTGGAACACGGCGCCAACCGCACCCAGGCTGTAGGGTGATACCCCGGCAATTGCCGTGGCCTTACCGGCCCACGGGCCATGGCCCGGCGGATATTGCGGGCGGCTCACCCAGTCCAGCGCGTTTTTAAGCACCGGCGGGATGGAGCGGTTGTACTCCGGTGTCACCAGCAATATGCCGTGCGCCGGCTTGAGCTGCGCCTTCAGCTCCAGCAAAAAGTCCGGCTCCGGCAGTTCGTCGTCCTGGTTATACAGCGGCAGCTTGCTTATATCCGCCACACGGAAATCAATATTCGATGGCGCACGCTCGCCAAACGCATGCAGCACTTTGGTACTGAGCGACTCTTTCCTCAGGCTTCCCGAGAAAGCCAACACAATCTTTTTATCATCCATAATTCATATGATACCACGCTCATATGTACGCTTTAACTGGCGCCTAAGCAAAACGGCGGGCCACACAGACAGCAAACCAGCAATGAGTTATATAACTAGTTATATAAATCCTCACGAACCCGCCAGTCAAACCGCTAGAAAAACAAGAATCGTGGTGCTATGCTGCAGATAATTTATGGACGCTTCTACTCCAAACGAATTCACCGGTGATTTACAGCAGCAAGCCGCTGCTGACGCTGGTGTGGCAGACACTGGACAGGTGGAGGTAGAGGTCAAAATTGCCCCGCCACCCAAGTTCGTTCATACCATCCGCGAGCTCATTTACTAGGAATATGCCAAGCTTATGGCACGGGCCGCCCATTTTGAAGGCAACTACCGTTTCATCACCAGCCGTTTTAATAAACTCAAAAACGGCGACATCAAAATGACTGATATCGAACACGATGACCGTAAGCAGATACTGCGAGAACCCAAGTGTGAATATTGCGGAACGACCAGTGTACCGCTCACTCAGGATCACATCATCCCGCTAGTACGCGGCGGGCCGGATATCCCCAGTAACATCGTACTGGCCTGCAAAAGCTGCAACAGCAGCAAGAACGAGCGTGACATCTTCGAATGGTACTATGTAGTCCGTCAGGAAAAGGAAATCCCCAAGCTCGTTTGGAGCAAATACCTCAAGTTGGTATATAACTTTCACCTGGCTTATCGCACACTAGACAAAACCGATCTGAACCATGACGGCTCCCTGAACATCCTGGATCTGGGTGCCATTTTTAAACGCTACGACGAAAAACGATAACCAAAACACTTCTTTGTGTCCGCAATCATCGAGAAGCACAAACCACTATATTGAGAGGGCAGGCACGCAATTATGCAATAGTACAGGGACAAAAACTCTGCTGCTTTCTGGAAGCGTTACTTATATAATTAATTATATAAGTCGTAATCTGTTAAAGGGCAGCAGTTTAGGAGCAATTATGGGTACAACCAAACAAGGCGACGAGGAAATCCGGAAACTACAAACCACCGGTGAAGACGGCGAGAGCTACATGATTACACTGCCGAAGGAATTGGTGAAGAAACTGGGGTGGCGCGAAGGACAAAAGCTGACTGTGCACGCCTACGGCCAGGAGCTCATCATCAAAGATTGGCAAGAGCAAAAGTAGCCGCCAAAGCGGAAAGAGGAAAGAAGAAAGAGAAGGGGGAGTAACAGTGGCAGCAGTATTCATACTGATAAGTGTCGCCGCCATGGTGGCGGGTGGCTGCGTGATGGCGTTCTCGGCCCGCACACCCAGCTGGGAAAAAGCCTGGGCAAGTGCCTATCTGGTGCTGATAGCGGGGCTGGCGCTGCTAGGGTTCGTGAGCGCCTGGCATGCGTTGGCACAGCCCGGCTTTGGGTTGGCGCTGGCGGCATTCGTGCTGTATAACCTCGGTAACGCCTGCGTGCTGCTGGGCACTATCTGCAAGGCCAGCCTCAAAACCCACTCGCTCGTGGTAAACGCCGGCGGAGCAGCGCTGGCAGCGGCCATGATCCTGCTGCTGCTCGCCATACGCCACACACCGGCATCGTGGACCCTCACCGGATGCATTACCCTCGTTATAGTGATACTCGTGAGTATGCCGATAGGTCTGTTTATGTCCAGCCGCCGCAGGCCGGGGCCGGCCAAAGCTGTAAAGCCGTAAAATCCAAGACATAGGTCGCACACGCGTTTAGGGCAGGCACAAACACTCTGTTACCGGCCAAAACACACTAAAAACACGCTATCTTAGTGCTCTTCAGTGCAGCGGGGCGGAAAACGGAGCATGGTGATGGTTAAAATACCAAAACAAGAAAATCCACGCCAGCACGACCAGCACAATAACGGTAAGCCAGATCCACTTCCAATACGGCTTGATCGGCTCCGAAAACTTTTCGGGCGGGCGGAAGATTGGCTTGACTGATTCAATCTCGGGCTTGCCGGAGCTACCGGATGTAATTTGAACCGAAGAGTCCTCTTCAATCGATGGCTCGGGCTTATTCCAGCCCGTAGGATTTTGCCCTTGCATTGCTATATCAACGCCTCGTTATCAAACAGGATATTATCCTCGCGGTAGCCGCCGCGGCCGCCATAGATGTGCTTGTAATCTTTTACAAATTCGATCGACTTGATGTACTTGACCATTTTATATCCGGTGTGACGCTCGCAGCGCAGGCGCAAGGGAGCGCCGTGCTCCAGTGGCAACGGCTTCCAGTTCATCTCGTACGCCAGGATCGAATACTGATCTCTCATGTCGCTGAGGCGCAGGGCCTCATAAAACGGCTTGCCGCGCTCGTCGACATCGTAGGCGTGCAACACGACATATTTTGCCTTCGGGCTGGGATTGGCCCGCTTCAAAATTTCGCGCATATGCACACCACCCCATTGCCCGATAGCGCTCCAGCCCTGGATGCACACGTGTTTGGTAATCTGCTCTTGCTTGGGCATGGCTCTGAGGTCATCGAGGCTCAGCTCCAGCTCATACTCGACTAGGCCACCGACTTTGAGCCGCCAATCTTTAAAGCCGTTGTCGCGAAGCTTATAAAACTCTTCGGTGTCCGGGGGCAAGCCGTTAACCCTGAAAAATCCCGAGATATCTTTCTTTTGATACACTTTGTGCGGCACCATCCGGCCAAACAATACATGAATAATCGGGTTGAGGATGCTCACCAAAATCTGCCGCGTGCGTATGCGATGATTAAGTGTGAAGTAGGTAATAACGACGTGGAAAATGAGCGCAAACAGCAGGCCGGCCATAAAAACCGTGAGTGCCGCCGCAAAGTTGACACCTGTGTGGCCGAAAGTAATAAGCTGCACGTTGCGGAAGAAGTACACCAGCCCCACCATCGTCACGTGGATAATGATAAACACCGAGAACAGTACCATGCCGATAAAGTGCAGGCTCCGGGCAACCTGACGCCGGCCGCCAAACAGCAGCAAGTACTTTGGAAAGCGGTTCATAAGCGCCGGGCTCATGGCCGCGGCAGTGAGGATCATCAGAACCGGCAACAGGAAAGCTACAGCGGCGTACGTAATCTGTTGCAGCGGATCGTACGGCTGGAACGCGCTGACTGGCGGGCGGTGAAAACTCATATAATTGAGCAGATCATGCCACGCGGCGGGGAAAATACTCCAGCTCGTCGGGATGAGCCGCCGCCAAGCGCCGGTAGCGAACATGTAGCTCCAATACACGGCGCCCGTCAGTATCCATATTGTGGCTGCCGTAAGGTGCCAGTTGCGCGCATTGCCAAAATCGTGATGTTCACCGCCCGGCAGCGCCCAGTGGCCGATTTTCTCGGCTTCGTCGTGCGCCTGGTAGATCTGGTCTTCGGGAACCTGCTTTTTGCCAAACTTCAGCCAATAATTATCGCGCCGGGTGTGATCGGTCCAGTACAGGAAGGGGTGATCGGCCAGTATGTGCAGCCCGCTGCGGATCAGCAGCAAAATGACAATCATATTTATAAAATGGGTGACAACTATCACCATCGGCATAGAGTCCATCTCAAATTCGCCTTTCGTTTGCGAGAGCTACAGATTGTGAGACGAAAGGTTCGAAACACAAGGAGGGGTATCGGACATACGCCGACGCGCGGTTCGAGCTTTGCAGCCCGCAAGCTGTAGATCGTAGCAGGAAGGAGGATTTGAGATGGACTCTGCCGCCAGACATAAGCACCATTTTACGCTATTCGCGTTTGAACCTTCAAGTATGATATACTTTTCATATGTTATTGCGCACAAAACGGCGATACGCCGTACTCGATGACTTTTTCCTGGTGCTTAGCAATCGGCAGCGGGTACGGATACTGCAGGCTCTGAGCAGTGAGGGACCGATGAATGTCGGACAGATCAGCGACGAGCTGGGTATCCAGCAATCGGCGGTGTCGCACTGTATGCAACGGTTGCGGGCTTGCCATTTCGTGGCCGTGCAGCAGCGCGGCAAGGAGCGGGTTTATACTATCAACGAAGACACCGTGCGGCCGCTATTCGATCTCATCGATGAGCACGTCCGCAAATACTGTGCCAAGGAATGCCGGCACTGGGAATAGCAGGTATAATTCGTAAATCAAAGGAGGGAAAATGCCAGTAGTTAACGTCAAAATAACCAAGAAGCGTGAGGTGGCGAACGGGACCCTGGAAGTCACCATAGAAAAGCCTGAAGGTTTCGAGTTCCGCGCCGGGCAGTTCTGCGACTACACCTTGCTCGACCCGCCGGAGACCGACGACGAGGGCAACACACGCGGGTTTTCTATCGTGACGGCCCCGTATGAAGACCATCTGGCTCTCGCGACACGGCTGCGCGACACCGCCTTCAAGCGCGTACTGAAGGATCTGCCGGAGGGCGCCGAACTGAAACTCGACGGTCCATACGGTGACTTTACCCTGCACAAAAACGAGAACAAGCCAGCCGTTTTTATCATCGGCGGTATCGGCGTAACGCCAGTACGCAGTATGATCGCCCAGGCCACACACGATAAAACCGAGCACAAAATCACCCTCATCCATTCCAACAAAACACCGGCCGATGCACCGTTTACGAGCGATTTTGAAGCGCTCGCGAAGGAAAATCCTAACTTTACCTTCGTACCGACGGTAGAAACCGCGCCGGACGGTTGGCAGGGTGAAACCGGCCGCATCGACGCTGGCATGGTCAAAAAGTACGTGAGCGACTTCGAGAACACAATATTCTACCTGGCGGGGCCTCCCGGCATGGTAAAAGCCATGCGGACACTGCTAGTAGACGAGCTGAAGGCCGATGAGGACAATATCCGTACCGAAGAGTTCGACGGGTATTAGAATCCGCAGCCGCAGTCTCAGAAAATTTTCGAGTTATCGATAGTACGCGATATACTCAACCGATCCAAACAGCCTCACTGCTACGGCGCAGGTCGTAGTAGTCGAGTCCAGACTGTCGTCGCTGCTAACAACTACTGGCGTAAATAGCGGCGCACGCTTGATCATCGTAGAATCCCGCAGAAAGTGCCCCGGACCTTGCCCGGATAAGCTAGATAGGTCTAGATAGGCTTAGTGCGGCGCTTTTTCTTGAGACTTTTGGGCTGACGGAACTTTTGTACGGCCAGAATGCCCCAGGCAACGAAATTGAGGAACGCCATAACTGACGCAAGTTTGATGTGCAGCGTAAGATAGGTAATCGAGATACTCAGCGCCACCGCGCCGGTCATTATACTGGTGTAAATTTCCGGCTTATCATCGGTAACCATCGACGGTATCAAGGCAACGAGGAACAATATCTGGCCGGCTGCCAAGACAATTTCTTGCCACGTCATGCCGCTAGAGATTACCTTTCACAATCGGCTCAATGTCCTCGCCAAACACGCCGGATATAAACTTGCAGTACTGCGCGATATTCTCCTTAAAATACTGCGGCTGGGCCTTCTGGATCTGCGCCACGATATAATAGCCAACCGCCATCATAGCACCGTAGTTGGCGCCGTCCGGCAGCGGCACATTCAGGCGGTTCTCCGGCTTGCCCCAGGTATCATTCGGCTCACCAAAAGCGATAAACAATTCATCGCTGGGCGCAACCGTGGTCGCATGGCGCACGTACTCGCTGGTCTCAACATCGCGGGCAATATTGCGGCCAAACAGCTCGATAAACTTAACCTGCAGCATACGGATGATGCCGGTCGCAAACTGCGGTGGGACTATGAGGTAATAGCGTGTAAAACGGCTAAAATCGGGCAGCTGCAATGCATCAATCTGCTCCTTGATAAACGCGTAAATTTTGGCAGGATCCTCCCGCGTGTAACCCAGGATCATCGACATATAGGTGCTCGTGTTGTAGGTGTAGGGCGCGCGGTTTTTGGGGAACACATGGGCCGTCAGGTCCTGCCGAGATAGCTCGGCTTGCGTAAGGGAGTCGGGGGTATTGGTGATAAGCGTGACGTGCTTGCCGGCCTTGTAGGCCTTGCGCGCGATAATCGGCGCGTGTTTGCCGCCGCTGGCGCTCACAATGATAACCTCATCGATATCCGCAACGTGCGCCAACTTGTCGTCGACGGTACTCTCACTGGCAAACACGGCATCGGTTTGCGCAAATATCAGCCGTCCGGTGGCTTCGGCATTGCCACTGCCGGTTACGAGCGGCCGCTTGAACTTGCTTGTATCTATCGCCGGCAGATCCCGCCCGGCAAGCATCTCCAGTGCGCCTAACACTGCGGTGTCAAGATCCGGTATGCTCTCCAGGGTAAAGTTTTCAAGCCACACAAAATTTGGTTTGTCATCCATAGCAGTTTTTGTTTACCTTCTTTCTTCTGTCTATTATACGCCAAGCAGCTGCCAGCCGAACACAACCGCCGCATTACTTCCTAAACGCAATTATGGCTGACGGGCTTAGTCCAACGGCTCAAGGTCCGAGCCACGCTCAGCCTCAGCGGCTCTACCACTCTTACTCAGCTGCGGGATCAGCGAGAAAATCAGACCGTACGCCAGGGCATTGATAAGCACCAGTATCGATGCGGAAACCGACGGCTGAAAGATCATCACGACCAATATGCCGAGTGTCAGGCCGACGCTGACACCAATCTGGGCTATGCGGCCCCTGCTATGCACCAGTTTTTGCAGGCCTTTTGTTATCTGGGCGCCCGACTTGGCAATCTCCGCGCGCAACGCCGCAGCATACCGACGGCCGGTTATGGCGCTGTAGATTCCAAGCCCCACAAAGGCACTCGCCGCGATAAAAACCCAGCCGATATTCTCACCGTAGTGCCAATTCAGGTACGTCAAATAAGAGCCGCTCAACAACACCAACGCACTAGCCCAGCCGAACACCATCGGTACGTATCGGCCGATGCGGGCCGCCAGCCGGACTTGGCTCACCGACTTAGCCAGGCGCAGCAGCAGCGCCACGAATGACTCAAGTCCCAGAGCCGCAAACAGCAGCAGCGCACCGCCAATATGTATCACGAGCGCTATCTTGAAGCTCGTGAGCCCCATCACCATCGCATCTGTCGGATCCATAACCCTCGGCCACCCCTTACTGGTTCTTTTGTATAACTCCATTATACCTCGCCCCAGGCAAAGCCCGTGTGGTACTCTGTGGACGTAGTGAGAGTTTTAGACGTAAAGCTTCAGACAACTCTAAGCCTCTCCCGCCATAGTATCTAAGGCACTAGCAAGTATCAGAGACTTTTTATGCACATACAACTCGCACGCCCCCGCGCCATCATCAAATCAATTTTGCGTCACAAGCGCTGGACCACGTTTACATCAGCCCTCGTGGTCTGCCTCGTAGCTGCAGCCGTCGTGATACACGCCATTGGGCCGCCGCCCGTAACGGTGTATAAACCTGATCTTACCCAGGCCGGGTACACACTGGTAGCACCGCTGAACAATCACGACGTCTTCCTCGTTAACAATGAGGGTAATGTCGTCCACACCTGGCACACCGACAACTACGCCGGTGCCGACACCAAACTGCTGCCAAACGGCGAGCTGCTGCGCACATATCAAACTAAAAATAACAGCTTCCCGATGGGCGGCGCGGGCGGCGGCATCGAACTGCTCGACTGGAACAGCAACGTGCAGTGGAATTACACCTACGCGACACCGGATGCAACCCAGCACCACGACGCCATCGTGCTGCCAAACGGCGACGTCATGTTCCTGGCCTGGGTCAAGAAGACCGAGCAGCAAGCCATTGCTGCCGGTGTCAGCCCCAAGAACCTCGACCCCAAAACCCACACCACTTGGTCGGATTCGGTTATCGAGGTTAGCCCAACCACTAACAAAATCGTTTGGCAGTGGAATGCCTGGGATCATCTAGTACAGGATAGCAACCCCCGCGCAGCTAATTACGGCTCAGTGGCCGGCAACCCGCAGCTCATCAACGCTAATTATTACGCCTACGGCGGCACCGAAAAGCCGGACTGGCTGCACCCGAACAGCCTGGACTTCAATCCGCAATTGAACCAAGTAATGATTAGCGTCCGTGAGTTTAACGAGGTCTGGATTATCGACCACAGTACTACCACTGCACAAGCCGCCGGCCATACCGGCGGCA
>DASVGU010000026.1:0-6989 GCA_036379375.1 Saccharimonadales bacterium (SeqCode) | reverse complement strand
GATGAGCCGTTGAGCAGTGTTGTTGACCGCTATGAGAGTCAAACCAGCTACGGGGCCCTCAAAA
Source organism: Saccharimonadales bacterium (SeqCode) (assembly GCA_036379375.1). Classification (GTDB taxonomy): domain Bacteria; phylum Patescibacteriota; class Saccharimonadia; order Saccharimonadales; family UBA4665; genus DASVGU01. The sequence continues at coordinate 6,925 of DASVGU010000026.1, read as the reverse complement.
CGGCCGTAGCGGCCGCTGTGGTGCAGCTATTGCAACGTTTTCAGGCTGGTCTGGCCCGCGTTAACACCGAGGAGCTTATGCAGAAACTGCAAAAAGATGAGGCCCGGATGAATGAAATTGCCAACGCCACGCTGGCAAAAGTCCAAAAAGCTGTCGGTCTCCGGCAGTGAGATGGGGGCAGATGAGCAATCTTGAGCTATCCCGGGCGCAGCGGCTGGATCAGAAGGTGGTTGAGCTGGTGCCCGGCGTAAGCCGGGCGTTTGCCGCGAAGCTGATTGAGCAAGGCAAAGTGCGGGTAAATGGTGAGGTCACACCGAAGCCAGGATATAAGTTACACGAAGCTGACCGGGTGGCGGTAGAATACGACGTGTCTGAGCTTGCGGCTATACCGCACATAGACGTGCCAGTGCTTTATGAGGATGCCGACTGTGTGGTTATTAGTAAACCGGTAGGGGTCTTGAGTCACAGCAAAGGTGCGTTCAATCCTGAGGCAACCGTCGCAACATGGTTGCGAGAACACTTATTAAAACACAAAAACACGCTTTGGGAGGTCTGTCCTCCCAAAGGTGGGGGGATAGATGAGCGGGCCGGCATTGTGCACCGGCTGGACAGGGCCACGAGCGGGGTCATGATATGTGCCAAGACGCCGGCGGCTCTGAAACATCTGCAGAGGCAATTTGCGCAGCGCCGGGTAAAAAAAACGTATGTGGCTGTGGTGAGCGGACAGCTGCCGCACGAGCACGCCATCATCGATATGCCTATCGAGCGTAACCCTAAGCGGCCGCAAACCTTCCGGGTGGGTGCTAACGGTAAGCCTGCGAAAACGCAGTATCACGTGGTACGCGTGAGCGGTGAACTCACCGAGCTTGAGCTGGCGCCGCAGACGGGCCGTACTCACCAGCTGCGTGTGCATTTGAGCAATCTGGGTCACCCGATAGTGGGTGACGAGCTCTACGGCGGCCGACCGGCCGAGCGTCTGTATTTGCATGCGCGGGAGCTCGAGATTACGTTACCGAATCGGGAACGACGGACGTTTACGGCGGCGACGCCGCCGGCATTTACGGATATAATGAAGTAAATGGCGGCAATTATTCTCCACCCGGCCACAGAGCAGGCGATGTGGCAGTTTATGCGGCATCCTTCCCAGGCTCTTATAGTTACCGGGCCGCGCGGCGTGGGCAAGGGAAGTGTTGCCCGTTCTGTGGCCGCGGAACTGCTCCACTCTACTGCTGAAAGGTTGGCGGACCAGCCGTATCTGAAAGTAGTCGATGCGGGCGAGGCGGCGAGTATTCCGGTTGCCGCGGTGCGGGAGCTCGAGCACTTTTTATCGCTAAAGGTGCCGGGCCAGATGAACCGCGTTGTGCTCATTGAAGATGCGCAGTTGCTCACCGTGGAGGCGCAAAATGCCTTACTCAAGACCCTCGAGGAGCCACCGCAAGGGAGTGTTATTATCCTGACCGTGGCTCACGAACAGGACTTGCTTCCCACTGTGCGCTCACGTGCCAGTATACTTGCGGTGCACCGGCCGCAACGGGCGGATCTTGCAGCTTTTTTCCGTGAGCAGGGCCACGCGCAGCCAGCTGCCGATAAGTATATAGTACTTTCCGGCGGGCTCCCGGGCCTGCTGGCGCCGCTGCTGGCCGGCGACAATACGCATCCATTGCTGCAAGCGGCAGATACCGCGCGCAACATTTTCCAAAAATCGGCGTTTGAACGCCTCTGCTTGATAGATTCGCTTGCGAAACAGCGGCAGCTTTGCCTGGACACGCTGAGCATGATGCAGTACATGGCTCATGTGGCATTGCTGGCGCCGCGTCCGTCACTCCGGTGGCAGCGTGTGCTGGAACAATCGTATGATGCCGAGGTGCAATTGCGAGCGTACGCGCAGCCGAAGCTGGTGCTCGTAAACCTCATGCTGACGCTATAACTGGCGACAATAGTGCGAAAACCTTGTATACTTAATTGCAGTAATGTTTGAACTCGTGTTGGTTGCGGCCTTTGGCTACATAGCTTATCGGCACGCTGTAGTTTCTGATGATGAGCTGAACGGTATATCGCGTAAAGTCGGTGACCGTATGGGTAAGTTATGGGATATTGCGCACCAGGGGATGCGCGAAAACCGCTTTTTGCGTGCGGAGAAAGCGTTGCTGACAATCCTCAAGATTGATGAGAAAAACGCCGCGGCCTATAACCGGCTGGGCATCCTGTATGCCAAACAGAAAGAGTACCGTGACGCCATTGATTGCTTTGAGATTGCTTCCAGTATGGAGGCTACGCCGTCGTCGCTGCACAACCTGGGACTGATCTATTACGAGACGGAAAACTACGAGAAAGCCGCGGTGGCGTTTGAGCAAGCGCTGAAGCTTGAGGATGACTTAGCAGCCCGGCACGTGGCATACGCGAAGGTGCAGGAGAAGCTTGGCAACGACAAGCTGATGTTTCAGGAGTTGGAAAAGGCGGCAGAACTTGAGCCAAACAGAGAGACCTATGGGTTGCTGGAAAAGGCCTTTCGCAGTCGCGGCATAGAGGATGAGGCCGATATTATAGCCGATAAGATGAAGAAACTGATCGTGCCTTCTGGCCGGCCAAAGCGCGTTGTCCGCCCGCGCAAGGTTGTGGTTTAACCCCTGTTTTGGTACACTAGCTCTTGTATTTCGGACACGTGCCGCGTTAGCTCAGTGGTAGAGCACTTCCATGGTAAGGAAGGGGTCCCGAGTTCAAGTCTCGGACGTGGCTCCATTTTGCAGGGATAGTGAAGCGGTCAAACACGGGTGACTGTAAATCATCTGGCTCAGCCTTCGGGGGTTCGAATCCCTCTCCCTGCACCAAGCATTTGTTGCCACCTTCTGGTGGCCGCAAATGTTTCATACCGGGATGGTGTGAGAAACCCTTTAGGGTTCGGCGTACGAGAAGCGCAGGACAAAATGATGTTTACATCAATTTTGTTCGAGCATCGCAGGAAGGAGCGCGTCAGCGCGATATCCCTCCCCCTGCACCAAACGTTTGTCGCCACCTTAGCTCAGTTGGCTAGAGCATCGGTTTTGTAAACCGAGGGTCGTCGGTTCGAATCCGACAGGTGGCTCCAAAAAATCATGAATTTTAATAAAAATAAGCGTTTTGTGAAAATTCCTACAGTAGTCCGGTAAAACTTGCGATGTAATAGAAACATGCTTGGGGAGCAATATGAGGCTCTAGAAGAAAACGTGTAGTGACGCCAAGCATCCAAAACCCCGCTGAAGCGCGGGGTTTTTAAATTACTAGGGATAGGGAGTTTACAGAGGCGACTGTATCTGTTAGAATGTCTGGGACGACGATTATTATTTTAGAGACGAGGAAAAGGCAAGGTAGGCAAACAGTATGGCGAAAAAAGGTGAAAAGCGTAAGCTGATCGGGCTGGTGAGCGAGGAATCGGGCGAGCGCATTTATTACACGAGTAAGAACACCGTAAACACGGCTGAAAAGCTGGCTTTGCGCAAATATAGTCCGAAGCTGCGCCGGCACGTTGTCTTTACCGAAACAAAAAAGAACTTGGGCCGCAACGAAGCGCCGAAGCGCTAAATCGTTATCGTTACATCAATAAGAGCACGAGACACATTAGGGCATGAGCCTATACGGGGCTCGTGCTAGCCTACTAATACTGCTGTCCGCGTCTTTACGTGTCGCGGCGTAAATCGATAAGCGTGTTAATAAGCTCAGCATGGCTCCACACCAGTGGTGTAACCGAGAGCGGTGAACCGTCGGTGGGATTGACTTGCTCGGAGAGGACACCGCTTGGCAGTGCGTGTTGATCCGTCCAGGCGATGAGCGCCTCGGCTTTTGCGGGGTTGTTCAAGCGGACATAGTACTGGGCGAGCCACAGTGTGGTGACGAACCACGGGTTGCCAAGATACGGCGGGTCCGACGCAAAGTACCGGTCGTTTTCGTAGCGGGGGCAACCACCAGCCGGAGATTTCTCGAGCAAAATAGTCTCTATAGCCGCGACAGTCTGCTTGATCTTATCGAGCCCGAATTCGTGCAGCGCGAACATGAGCGGCCCGTATAGATTGGATATATCGAGCGTGTTGTCGAAGCGCAGCGAGCCGTCTTCCAGCAGCAAAAAGCCCTTGCGGAAAGCATTGCGGTCGGTGTCGAACAGGATGTCCGTGCCGGCTGCAATCTCGTCGGCCGCAGCCCGCCACTTTACCGCATCATCGGGGTATTCGAACATATCAGCGAAGTCGGCCGCAGTTTGCAGCGCTTTGTGTACGAGTGCCGTGGTATAGGTGCTGGTAGAGAATTTTTCTTCCCAGAGGTCGTAACTGGCGTGCGGCAGCTTGGTTTGTTCGTCGCGGAAGCTGGCCATGAAGTTCCCGGCCGGTTGGATGAGCGTGACATAGAGGCTACTCACAAAATCAGTGTCGTTACTGGCCTTCAGGTACTCACCAAGCATATAGATGACGATTGCGGTCTCATCCTCCTGTATGGGGAGTTCCTTGTGGTTACCGTGCAGCATCGGGTGCCAAGTGCTGCCCACGGCGCGATCGGGTTGGTATTTGTGCATAAGATAGCCCTCATCGGTGAGAATATCGCGGCAAAAGGCAAAAAACTTCTTGGGTTCGTCCTGGTAGCCGAGCCGAATGAGCGGCCACATCGCATAGGCGCCGTCGCGCGGCCACACGTAGCTGTAGTAATCGCGGCCGTAGTTGTAGATACTGGAATCACAGCTCGCAATGATACCACCGCGTTTATCGGTGTGCGCCTTGATAATCATCAGTGATTTCTTTACCATAGTGCGCTCTTCCTCGCTCATGCCCTGGAGGTTGTCGCGGGCTGTGTCGAGCCACTCGTACCAGCCGTGGCGGGTCTGTTCAAGCCGTGATTGTAGCGTCTCATCGTGGATTTTAGTGTGAATCTTTTCGGCCGTGTATTGAGAGTCGGCAGCAATCACCCAGTAATCGAGCTTTTTCTCACCGTTGCCGCTTACCTCGATGTTATAACGGATGACCGAGTCCACGCCACCGTGTTCGACGGCGTTGTTGGTGAGTTCGCCGTCCTCGGCGTCTTTGTATGTTCCTTCCTTACCTTCAATACCGTAGTTGCCCACCGAGAATTGGTCAAACGGTTGGCCGTCGTCCGTCTGGCCGTAAATAAGCAAAGAACAGCGGCCCTTGTAGTCGAGTACGTAGTGATCGTCGGGTACAAAGAGTGCGGTATCGGCGCGCCCGGCGCGCGAAATCTGGAACACCTGGTGTAAGAATACCCGTACCGTACGCTCGTGGTCGGCTTGGTTGTGGACAGTTATCTGGCGGCAAAACGCGTTAAATTCATGGTCTACGAAGTCGCTGAACGTGAGCTTCAACTGCAGCCGCTCATTGGCCATAGTTACGGCACTCACCAGGGCATCGTTCTCGAAGTTGACGTCAACCTGCCAGGAGCCGTCATCGACCCAGGTAAACTGGTCGTCTACCCACACGCCTATCTTATGGTCCATGCTGCGGGCGGTCGTGATGTTATCCAGCCCGACGTACGGGTAGTAAAAATCATGCACCAGCCCCGAGCCGTTGAGCCCCACCGTTAAACTGCCGTTACCGAGTATAACTGGTCTGCCCACTCTTTTAGACCTCGACTCCTTGCTCGCTCAAGCGATATTGCAAATCGTGATATGCGTTCATGTAAGCTATAAATGCGTCATACGGGTTCTCGTACGGGCTGAAGTAGGCATGGATATCACCGTCGTTAAACCACTTGGTGCACATGTAGTAAAAGTGATCGGAAGTTTGCAGGCGGCGCCAGTCGTCGATAAGCTCCCAATCACCAGTATCGAGTACCGACTGCGATAGATCGTACAGCGCCGTGATCGCCGACGCTTGCATGCTGTTGCCGAGCCATGCGGACAGATCACGCTCGGTGTCGGCCCAGGTGGTCGTCTGCGGCACATCAACGCGGTCGGCTGGTTCGAATGCATCAATTGCTTCAGATACCGTCATAAAGCCGTTGCCCTCACTTTTGAGCCACTGCTTCGGCAGATGCTCCAGGAAGTCAAAAATGCCGGTGTCGTGCCACTGGTGCTCGCCGAATGTCTCGTAATCCATGAACAAATCAAAATTTGTCGCATCCTTCGTCTCGTTGAGCCAATGCGCGAATTTGTCGGCCGTCAGCGGCCATTCACTCCAATCATGGTTGCCAAAGCGGAAGGCAATGTCGTCGCTAAGTTTGTAATTCTTGAGCAGCAAGCGGATATTGTCGGTGTAGGTTGGCTGATAGACGAAATTAGGGCTGCGCCAACCAAGGACCTTATCCCAGCCCTCGGCCAGTACACCCTTGTAGCCAGCCTTATCGGCCCAGTACGCCAGGTCATTGTTGTAGGCGAGCTCGGTGTTGCGGAAGACTTGCGGGGTCTGACCGAATAGTCGCTGCACTTTCTCGCGGTGCATAGCCACTTGCGCTTCAAACTCGTCCCGGTTGTAGAAAAACGCCAGGCTGTGATAATACGTCTCGGCTACTATCTCTACGCGGCCGGTCGCGGTAAGCGCCTGGAACGATTTGAGTGCCTCCGGAGCCCATTTCTCGAGTTGTTCAAGCACTGTGCCGGTGATAGAAAGGCTCAGCTTAAATTCTGGGTGCTCGTTAAGCAACTTCAGCAAGCGCTCATTGGTGGGCAGGTACGATTTCTCGGCGACTTTGTGGATGATGCGTTCGTTGTTGGTCCGCGCGTCGTAGGGCGCTGTGAAGTAATCGTGGTTTACGCCAGCATCAAAGATCGTGTAGTGGCGCACGCGGTAGGGCTGGTGCACGTGCAGATACAGGACGATGGCTTTGTTCACGACACCGCTCCCGCATGCTTCTTGTATAGGCCAAAGAGCCGGTCGGCCGAGTCATCCCAGCTCAAATGCTGCAATTCCTGGTAGCTATTTGCCTCAAGCGCATCACGCAAGCCCTCATTCTG
>DASVGU010000025.1:0-12567 GCA_036379375.1 Saccharimonadales bacterium (SeqCode) | reverse complement strand
GCATGCCGTGGCGTTCGGGCTGGGCTGGGTGAGTCCGGCGGACATAGACAGGCAAGGACTCACCTGGGCGGTAGCGGCGGCTATGGAGCGAGCGTTGGCAGAAGTAGGTCGAGGAGCTCACAAATTTGACAGAATTATTATCGACGGAAACATAAACTACCTCGAGAAGAACCATATGGTAAACCATACGATAAATACTATGGTAAATACTATGGTTCGCGCCGACGATAACGTGCCGGCAGTGAGCGCAGCGAGCATCATTGCCAAGGTGGCGCGGGACCACTACATGACGGATCTGGGTGAGAAATATGCCAGGTACGGCTTTGATAAGCACGTCGGCTACGGCACGGCCGCGCATCTGGCTGCATTGAAGCAATTTGGCGTTTGCGACCTCCATCGCCGCAGTTTTAAGCCCGTTCAGGCGCTTATAGGAGGGGCTGCCATATGAGTACGACGGCTACGGGACGCGCTGCCGAGCAAGCTGCCGCACAGTATCTTGAGCGCTGCGGCTACCGTGTGCTCGAGCATAACTGGCGCACGCGCTGGTGCGAGATAGACCTGGTGGCCGAAAAGACAGGTTCGTTACACTTTGTAGAGGTAAAATACCGCGCGAATGCCGCTCAGGGCAGCGGACTCGACTACATTACGCCAAAGAAGCTGCGCCAGATGCGCTTTGCCGCCGATATATATGCGGCGGATCGCCATTGGCAGGGCGGTATCAATATAGCCGCAATAGAGATGTGTGCGCCGGATTATGCCGTTGGTGAGTTTATCGAATCGATTGCTGCCGATTAACTGCCCGAAAGTGTGTTGAAGAACTTCTGCACACCAGTGAGGTCGCGCGTGAGCCAGGCCACGCGGGCGGTGATCTCCTCCAGGCCCATGGCGATATTGCGCTGCAGCACTAGCTGGCCGGCTTTGGGCTCAAAAAATTCACGGTAGCGTTTTGCCCACGCTGCAGTGTTGACGATACTTGCGGCGTAGCGCGGCAGCATATCGTAGCTTTTGTCGTCGTGATAGGTCTGCTCGATCCACGCCCAGTTGGCGGTCATCCACTGCCAAGCAGTGTCGCACGCGTAGCGGTTGCGCAGCAGATACACCAGCCAGCGGTCGGCATCCTGCGGTTTGACCAGTTTAGCGTCCTGCAGCCTGCCTAGGAGCTTCTCAGCTTCCTCTGGCAGGTGTGTAGCCGTCAGTGCGCCGCAAATATCACCCTTAAGCTCGCTGTTGTTCGTGCTGTCGTGCAGTTGCAGGAGATACGTGAGCGCGCCGGGGGTGTGTTGCTTGACCGCCACGGCAAAGACGATGCCGCGCAGCTCGGCCGGGACCGTATCGGGCTTGGATTTGTACGATTCGAACAGCTCGAGGGCACGACTCACGATTGCCGGCTCTTCCGCATAAGCTCCCAGGCCGATGATGGTGGCGCGCAGCTTCTGGTCGGCCGACGACTCGCCTGTTTGCTCCTGCCAGCTCAGCCGTTTGTGTTGCTTGGCGATAAGTGTGCGTATCAGCTGCTTGATCATGTCCTCCAGGCTCTCGTCCAGGTCGATAAAGCGTCGTGTCTCACCGATAACCAGACTCATCATGTCCCACACCGGTTCGCTGGCCTCATCACGGTAGGCACTGAGCATCGCCAGAATGTTGCTGTAGGGCTCGTAGCCGGCACGTGCCAGCATGCTGCCGCCATTAAGCAGCATGAGCCGGTCGGCCTCGCCGAGCTTTTGAGTGCGTATCTTGTCGGCGACTGCTTGTTTTTGCTTGTCGCTCGTGTAGCGGACGATGTAATGGCCGCGGGCGTGCGTGTCGAGTAAAACGATATCGTCGTTGGGTACGGACAGTGCAATCTCGGAGCTATCGAAGCTGTCGGGTAGACCGGGTGCGGTGGCAAACAACGGCACCGGCCAGCGGCGATCGGGGTCGGCCTTGGCGGGGTTATCCAGGAAGTGCTCCTGCGCAATTGTGAGTTCACGTCCCGCTTGGGTGATGCTTACCACCGGGAAACCGGATTGCTCCAGCCATGGATCCATGAACGCGCCGACATCTTTGCCGCTCGCTGCACTCAGCGCCGCCCACAGGTCGGCTCCCTCCGTGTTGCCGCAGCGGTGTTTTTGGAAATAACTGCTGAGTCCCTTGCGGAAAGCATCCTCACCAATGTAGTTTTTGAGCATGTACAGCAATCGGCCACCTTTGGCATAGACGATGCTTGGGTCAAACAGTGTGTTGATCTCGTCGGGGTGGCGCACTTCTGTCTTGACCGATTGGACGCCCGGCGTCGCGTCGCGGCGCAGCGCGCCCAGGCCCTCCTGGGCGATAAAGCTGTCCCACACATGCCACTCCGGGTGTAAGGCATCCACAGCCTGGTATTCCATCATATTAGCGAAGGATTCGTTCAGCCAGAGGTCGTTCCACCACTTCATAGTCACAAGGTCGCCGAACCATTGGTGCGAGGTTTCGTGGGCGATAACGGTGGCAATCAGTTCGAGGCTGCTTTGGCCGGTTTGGCCGGGGTAGGCTAGCAGCGCGCGTTCACGGTAGGTGATAAGCCCCCAGTTCTCCATGGCGCCGGCGCTGAAGTCGGGGCAGGCCACGTGGTCGACTTTGGCCAGCGGATAGGGCACGCCAAAGTAATCTTCGAAGTATTCGATGGACCGCTTGGCAATTTCTAAAGGAAATTCGAGCGCCTGCGCGGGCTGGGCCGCGGTGGCCCACACGTTTACCGCAACGCCGCTTGTGGTCGTAGCGGATTTGCTTTGCAGCTCGCCAGCCACGAACGCCAGCAGGTAGCTGCTCATTTTGGGCGTCGTTTCGAAGGTGGTCCTGAGGCGGTCGCCGTGCTTTTGTTGGGTTTTGACGGGCGTATTGGCCAGTACGGTGATGCCTGCCTCAGTGGTAAGCGTGAGGTCAAACGTTGCCTTGGCTTCCGGCTCGTCGATGCAGGGAAATGCCTGCCGGGCGTAATGGCTCTCGAATTGGGTCATGAGGAGGGTTTTGTCGGCCGGGCCATCTTTGAAATAACAGGGATATATGCCGGTCATGCTGTCGGTGATCTTTCCCTCGAACGCCACGGTAAGCGTATACATGCCAGGGTACACCATTTGGCTGGCGTGCAGCCGGACCTCTTGCAGGGAATCGTGGTTATTTATGCGCGCCAGCGGCAACTCCTGCTCGCCCTTTTTATCGTGTTTGATAACTGTGGCCGAGGTAATTTTGAGCCCGTTCTGGTGCAGAGTAATTCGCTGGCTGGGCCGTCCGACTTTTCGGCCGCGGATGGTCACCGTGCCGCCAAATGTCATATGTGCTTTGTCGAGCGTCAGCGCCAGCTCATAGCGCTCCGGCTGAAACTGCGAATATAAACGTGTAACTGATTTCCCCATATCACACTAGCTTACCATGAAGTAGGGCCGTGACGCAGGGGCTATTGACAGTTTGTAACAATATGCTAAAATAGCGTCTATTATGTCTGCTGCTGAACAATCTCCGACATTGCAAAATATACTTGCTACTACGCAACCCCTACCCGAAGGTATTACGCCTGCCGAGGCGATTGTGGCTGTCGGCAGCCCGAGAGACGTGAGCAGAGATGTTGCGCGCGTCCAGAGTATGCAAAAGACGCGGGATGATACCTTGCGTAAAAGAGAGAGTGAAAGAGATTACCAGGCAGTATTACGGGATGGCCTGGCTGCAAGTGTTGCCGATATTAGGGCAGAACAGAGGCCTGGCTGGGATCAAAGGGCGGTTGCGCAGCAGGATTTAATGAGGAGGTATGAGGAGCTGGGCTCTGTAGTGCCAGCTTCTGTCCTTGATAGATGGTTCCAATCATCTGAGAATGCTGAAGACCCTTTGCGTGATAGCGAGATACCGTCGCTGCTCAGCGCTAGGCAAGGCATGGTAGCTAAAGCCGAGGCTGCTGTAAACACTGCCGAGGCGAAGATCTCCGCTCATGCTGGTGAGTCCGCCCTTGCCGGAGCTGTGGCTGATACGCAGCGAAAGCTTGGCAGAAGAAACAGACTCGCTACCTACATTGCGGCTTTGGGTATTACGGCGGGTGCCCTCTTCTTCCCTTCGTATGCGCTGGTTCAGGGTGCCGCTGCACCGGACCGCGGTGCGGCCGCATCTGTGGCCGAAGATCACTTCGCGGTAGTTGTGCTTGAGGACGTCGGCGTCGGGCTTTCTGATATTGGTTTACTCGCGGCGGCGTTTGTGCGTACACGCAGCTTAGCGCAAGCTGCCGGGGCCAGGCAGGCACACAAACGGGCCGGCCAGAAGCTTGCGGCAGCAAAACTTGCGCAGCAGCGGCAGTAAGCATATAATTAGTATTGTCATAAGTCGGCCGGCAGGTCGGCTTTTTTAGTGGCCGGGGAGAGGGTAGCAGACAAATAGAACGTAAAAGCGTGCAACTTATATAATTAATTATATAAGTTGGGAATACGCAGTAGGTACATAAGCAGATATAGGATACAAGAAGGAGAAACGACGATGGATATGGACTTTAAACAACTGGCAGTAGCGATAAAAGCGATTGCCGAAGAGAAAAACTTACCCGAGGAAACGGTGCAAGAGGTGGTCGAGCAAGCGTTGGCAGCCGCATACCGCCGCGATTACGGTGACCGCGAGCAGGAGATCCGCGTGACCATGAACCTCAATACCGGCGACGTGGACGCCTACGTGAGCAAAGAGGTGGTGGACAAGGTAGAGGACGAAAGTTTTGAGATATCCTTGGGTGACGCGCAGGTTATTCGCAAGAATGCCAAAGTAGGCGAGACGGTAGAGCTGCACGAGAAGGTGAAGGAGTTTGGCCGGGTGGCGGCACAGACGGCAAAGCAGGTGATATTGCAGCGCCTGCGCGAGGCCGAGCGCGAGATTGTCATGGCCGAATACGAGGACAAGATCGGTACGGTCATCAATGCCACGGTTGGCCGCGTGGAGGGTAACATTGTACGGATTGACCTGGGTAAAGCGCAGGGAATTATGCCGCGCAGCGAACAAATCCAAAGCGAGCGGTACTATCCCGGTCAGCGGCTCAAAGTGTTCCTGAAGGATGTTGAGCGCGGCTTCCGCGGGTCACAACTGGTCGTGAGCCGCGGCAACCGCGAGTTTATCGAGTGGCTGTTCCGCGCCGAGGTGCCGGAAATGGAAAGCGGTGCTGTAGAGATAAAGGGCATTGCCCGCGAGGCCGGCGTACGCAGCAAGATCGCGGTGGCCAGCAGTGTACCGGGCGTGGACCCGGTGGGCACGTTTGTGGGCGGCCATGGCACGCGCGTGAACGCGGTAATCAGCGAGATTGGCGAGCAGGAAAAGATTGATATCATCGTGTGGAAGGAAGATCCGAGCGAGTACATCAGCGAGGCTTTGAGCCCGACGAAGGTTGCTAAAGTAGTGCTGGACGAAAAAAACCACAAAGCCAAAGTGATCGTGCCCGAGGACCAGCTCAGTATCGCTATCGGCAAAAGCGGGCAAAATGTGCGCTTGGCAAGCAAGCTTACCGGCTACGAGATAGACATTGAGGCAGAGAAAACGACCGCTGAAGCACCCGCGGACGGGCCTGAAGCCGCTCCGGCAGCGGAATCGGCACCGAAGCAGCCGCCAAAGCTGAAGAAGAAGAGTGAGCTGGAGAGTTCATTGCTCGAAGCTATCGAAGAGCACGGCGAATAGGCAGAGTTTTGTATGGGCCGGTTTAGCGGAACAGGAAATAGAGTGGGCGAGACACTCAGAGTAACAGGTTTCGTTGCTTCTGCCTTCGGGTTTGTGGCAGCCTGTTGTGCAGGATATAACCTCACGCAGAGCACACAAATTGCGCAAGACACTTGCACGTATCAATATCAATTGGGGCCGGATTGCGATAGCTCTGCGCTTGCTGTAGGTGAGCGGCAGACAGATCTCGAGTGGATCGGCGGAGGAGCGGTTTTGCTCGTGCTTGGCGCTACCACTGTTGGTGAAGCCGGTTACAACGAACGGCGTGCACTGAGGAAGCAAGGTTGGCCGTGCACTGACGACTGGGATACTGTCATTGAACGGGCGTTGAATAGTGATGATGAATCGCAGTAAATAAAGCTTACCGTATGCGTTTTAGTTTGTACCCTCGGAAGAAATATCGTGAGGTGACTGGTGCGAATACTATAGCACCGTTTGTGCGGGAAATGCCGCCGGATACATCGCGTACAGAAAAGGGGCGGGAACGTGCCCGGGCATTACTCTATCCGCCGTACGTAGTGGCGCAAACTTTTGAGACGACAGCGGGCTTGCGCCGGCGCACGACCGGTATCAGCTTGCCTGCGCACACGGGGCTGCTGTGCCTCTCCGGCATGTTGGATGCCGATCTGAGGCACGGGATAAGTCTGCGTCAGGCGGCTCGTGTGGATATAATGCCGCCAAAGGGTACGACCGAATCCCTGCAATTTGTGTATCCGAACGGAGACGGCCCGCGACGGCCTATCGCGATCGCGGTATATGGAGTAGATAAATACTTGCGTGGTTACTCTCCCGAGGAATCGGCCCTGACACAAGTTGCGATAGATGAGGCGCTTGCCAATGAGCGAAGCCGTTATGACGACAATATATTGTATATACTCGAAGAGCTCCACAAGCGTGGTTGCCTGGATGACGGGGATATGCCTGAGGAAGAATAGCTGCGGCTACGCTTCGCTCCGGTTCCTCAGCAAAACAACCGAGCCGGACCACACCAGCAACACCGGCGCAGCGGCATTCTTAGCACTCTTGACTGCCGAGTGCCAACTGGCGTATTATAGGGGTAGTAGATCATTCCAGACGTGGCCAAGAGTAAGATTTACGGTAAAAAACCTGGGGAAAATCTCACAGATTTTTCAGGGGGAAAGGTCAAAATAAGCTTATGATGCCAAATAGCCCGGATTTTCAAGAATTTTTGAACCATCTTACCAATAACGCGCTGCAAAGCCTCAAGCACGCCGATGCAATCGCGCGCAGCTTCGGCAGTGCATACGTGGGCACGGAGCACCTGCTGCTGGGCGTGTTGGCGCAGGATAGCTCCATGGGCGCGAAAATGCTCGAGGGCGTCGGGGTAACGCTGGACAAAGCGCGCCTGGCGATGAACCTTACACCGAAGACATTGGTGCTGAATATGGGTGCAAAAGGCCTCAGCGAGACCGCCAAGCTGACGCTCAAAATGGCTTATGACATTGCCCAGGAGTACGATCAAGAGTTTTGCGGCACCGAACACATTCTCTACAGCATTTTGAGCCAGAAGAACTCGCAAGGAACCAAGCTGCTCACCGGCTTGAGTGTCGATGTCGACGCCCTTATGAATGAAGTTGAACAGTTCTTAAGCCGCCAGCAGTACGATGAGACTGATGTCGTCGAGACCGGCCGGCGCGGCAAAAAGGGTAAGAAAACGACGGTGGACATGTACGGCACGGACCTGACGGCCCAGGCACGTGACGGCAAGCTTGACCCGGTTATCGGGCGTGAGGATCAGATCCGCCGCGTGGTGACCATCCTCAACCGCCGCACCAAGAACAACCCGGTGCTTATCGGCGAACCGGGCGTGGGCAAGACCGCCATCGTGGAGGGCCTGGCCCAGCGGATTGTGAATGAAGATGTGCCCGACAGCCTGCTGGATAAGCGTATCGTGCTGCTCGACCTTGCTGGTATGATTGCCGGCACCAAATACCGCGGTGAATTTGAGGAACGGCTTAAAAAGGTTATGTCCGAGCTCGAGAAAGACAACAAGACGATATTATTTATCGACGAGCTGCACCTTATCGTAGGGGCGGGAGCCGCCGAGGGCGCGATGGACGCCGGCAATATCCTCAAGCCCGCTCTGGCCCGCGGCAAAATCCAGCTCATCGGCGCTACGACCACTGTCGAGTATACCAAGCATATCGAAAAAGACGCCGCGCTGGAGCGCCGTTTCCAGCCGGTGCAGGTACCGGAAACCAGCTCGGCCGAAACACTGGCGATTCTCAAGGGCCTGCGCAAGCACTACGAGAATTTTCACGGTGTTACTTTGAGCGATGACGTACTCGAGGACGCCGTGAACCTCGCCAAGCGCTATATTAACGATCGGCAGATGCCCGACAAAGCGATCGACCTCATAGACGAAACTTCGGCGCATCTGCGTATCGACAAGGGCAAGACGAGCCCCGAAGTCCGCAAATTACAGAAAGAATTGAAACTCGTTAACGTCCAAAAGGATGAAGCGAGCGATGCTGAAGATTACCAGCGGGCCGCGCAATACAAAACGCGTGCCAGCCAGATAGTTGCGGAGCTCGAGAAGCTTCAGAGCAAAGACAAGGCCTCCAAGCGGCTCACCGTTACCAGCGAAGACCTGGCCGAGGTGGTGGCTCGCATGACCGGTGTGCCGGTGCGCAAAGTTATCCGCTCCGAGGCAAAATATCTGTTGACGCTTGAAAAGTCCTTGGGCAAATACGTCATTGGCCAGCAGGAAGCCGTTGAGGCGGTGGCCAAGGCGGTGCGCCGCAACCGCTCGGGTGTAGGAAGCGAGAAACGTCCCATTGGATCGTTCATTTTCCTCGGTCCTACAGGGGTGGGAAAGACTGAGCTGGCCCGTGTGCTGGCCCGCGAGTTCTTTGGCAGCGAAAAGGCGCTGGTAAAGATCGACATGAGCGAATTTGGTGAGCATCACAACGTGTCGCGTCTGGTAGGCGCCCCGGCCGGCTATGTCGGCTATGATGATGGCGGCCAGCTTACCGACAAAATCCGCCGCCAGCCCTATAGCCTGGTACTGTTTGACGAGATCGAAAAAGCTCACCCGGATGTATTTAACATACTGCTGCAGCTGCTGGAGGATGGCTATCTCACCGATGCCAAGGGCCGGCGCATCGATTTTACCAACACGATTGTCATCATGACGTCCAATGTCGGTGCTGAGAAGCTGCAGAAAGAAGCTAACTTCGGCTTCCATGCTACGAATCCCAGCGAGCTAAAGGACCTTGGTGAGCTTCACGCCGCCAATCGCGAACGCGTCCAGGACGAGCTGAAGAAGCTCATGCGTCCCGAGATGCTCAACCGTATCGACAAGGTCATAGTGTTCCGCGCCCTGACCAAGAAAGACATCTTTAAAATCATTGACTTACAGATAGATGAACTGAAGGCACGGCTGCAGAAGCGCGGTATTAGCGTGCAGCTCACGCCTGGCGCCAAACAGTACCTGCTGGAGCACGGCTACGACGCCAAAAACGGCGTGCGGCCGCTGCGCCGGCTCATCCAGGACACCATCGAGGACCACGTGGCCATCGATATCCTCGATGACAAGTTCAATCGCGGCGACATCGTGCAGGTGGCAACCAAAAAAGGCGAGTTGGCATACGGGACGACTGCCGAGTAACCCCCACTTTTAGTCTCTGGATATTCTTCCGGCGGACGGTGCTACGAGGTATTTTCCGTGAGGACAGGGCTTGCTTAACGCCATGGGCTGGCCGTAAGGCCACTCGTAAAGTGGCCTGTCCGCCGGAAAATACCGAGTGTTGGAATTTGCCTAACCGCTTTGTGGAAGACGTGCCGTTTTGCTCTCTTTTTCCGCTACAATAGTGTCAGCTATGCTGCCTATGAATCCTGCCCGCAAGAAGTCACGCGTCCGCATTGGCCCGTTGCTTGTTGTACTTTTTTGGGCGGCAGTGCTGGCCGCGGGTCTATACAATCTGCAAAGTATTAGCGACTGGCTGAAGCTGCGCGGCTACCACGCCCCGGCCGCCGTGGCTGCGATTGCGAGCCAGGACACCATGACTCCGTATGCGCGGAAGGTTTTCTACGTCAATAAACCCGATATAGCTCCGAAGGCCAGTTTTGCTACCTTGTGCCCGAGCGGCACCGAGCAAACGGTGGTGTTGGGGTGCTATCATCCGGACCAGAACGGTATAGATGTGCTACGGGTGAGCGATCCGCGCTTGAGTGGCATCGAGCAGGTCACGAGCGCCCACGAGATGTTGCACGCTGCGTACGACCGTCTCAGCAGCGCCCAACGCAAGCAAGTGGACAGCCGACTCATGGACTACTATCAGCACGATTTGCACGACCCGACTATCCGGGCTCAGATAGCTGCATACAAGAAAACCGAGCCGCATGCCGTCGTAAACGAGATGCATTCGGTGTTTGGCACGGAGGTGGCGCAGTTGCCCACGCAGCTCGAGCACTATTATCAGCGCTATTTTACCAATCGGGCGGCGGTAGTCGCGTTTTACAATCAGTATCAATCGGAATTTACGAGCCGGGTTACGACCATAAAGGCTGATAATGCACAGTTACAGATGTGGAAACCCCAGATTGCCGCCGATGAAACGAATTTGCAGGCCGAATATGCCTCGCTAGAGGCCCAGAAAGGCCAGCTGGATGCGGCGCGCTCCAATAGCCGTACAGATGACTACAACAACCAGGTAACGGCCTACAATAGCGCCGTAGATGCCTACAATGCCCAAGTAGCGAGCCTGCGGAGCTTGGTATCCCAGTATAATGCTCTGGTAAATAGCGTGAATAACCTGGTGCTGGAAACACAGCAGCTTACCAATGAGATAAACAGCCAGGTGTCACCGATAGGGAACTAATGGTAGACTTGAGGAGACGACTACCTTTACGAAGGTAATCGCCGACAATCAGTTTTTAGGAGGAATAAATGGCGAAACGGCCGGTAACGAGATTTGTGTGCAGCAATTGCGGTGCGGTGAGCAGCGCGTGGGCGGGCAAATGCTCGGTATGCGGCGAGTGGAACACCTTGAGTGAAGAAGCGGAGATAGTGGTGAACGGGGGCAATGTGCGGGCGGGGCATGCTCTAAAGCCCGAGAGTGTCGCCAGGCTTAAAAGTCAGGATTTGCCGCGCCTAAAAAGCGGCGTTGCCGAGATAGATGACGTGTTTGGCGGCGGCATCGTTGCGGGCAGCGTAAACCTTGTGGCCGGCCAGCCGGGAATTGGCAAGAGCACACTGCTGCTTCAGCTGGCGTATCTGGTGGCGGCGCATACTCCGGTGCTGTATATCAGCGGAGAAGAATCGGCGCACCAGGTAGCACTGCGGGCTGAGCGGCTTGGCGTGCAACGGCCGGAGCTGCAGCTGGCCACGACGACTTCCGCGGACGATGCCGCCGCCACGATTGCGGGCGGGGCGTACCGACTGGTTATCGTCGACTCTATCCAGACTATGACGTGTGCCGGCGTTGCATCGGCTGCCGGCAGCGTGTCGCAAATCACGAATTCTACGCAACTGCTTACGCTGGCCGCCAAGCAGACCAATACCGCCGTGTTGCTGGTGGGGCACGTGACCAAAGAGGGCTCGATTGCCGGCCCGAAGGTGCTTGAGCACGTCGTAGACGTGGTGCTGCAGCTGGAGGGTGACCGCTATGGCGGATTCAAGGTGCTGCGGGCAGTCAAAAACCGCTTTGGCTCCACCGAGGAGTCGGGTATTTTTGAAATGGTAGAGAGTGGCTTGCGCCCAGTGGAGAATCCGTCGGCGGCACTGCTGGCCGAGCGCCAAGTTACCGACGGGTCGGTGGTGCTGGCGACGGTGGAAGGTACGCGTCCGCTGCTGGTGGAAGTGCAGGCGCTGGTAAACCGCACCAGCTACGGCTATCCCAAACGCGCCGCCAGCGGCTTTGACCTGAACCGGTTGAATCTCCTGGTGGCGATGCTGGAGCGCCGCACCAAGCTGAACTTGAGCGAGCAGGACATTTATGTGAATATTGTGGGCGGCATGCGTATAGCCGAGCCGGGCGCCGACCTGGCGGTGTGTATGGCGATTGCCTCGGCGGCCAAAGGTATGCAGCTGAAGCAAAACGCCGCGGTGTTTGGCGAGATTGGCCTCTCTGGTGAGGTGCGTCATGTGCCGCAGGCGGAAAAGCGCCTGGCCGAAGCCAAAAAATTGGGCTTTGAGACGGCTATCGGGCCGATGCAAAAGGGCAAAAAACTGCCGTTTTTGCACGGCGTGGCCACCGTACGCGATGCCCTCAACACATTTTTGGAGCGCGAATAGCTGCCCTCCTGCCAGTCATCACCTTCCATGGTGGAGGAAGGACAAAATAAAGAACCCCTGAAAAACCCCAGGGGTTCTTTTGGTAATGTTTTAGCGTCTGTTTTTTACGTGATAGTAATGGTAGACGATTTATCGCCGTTGCTGTCTTGGGCGTAGACTTGGTCACCTGAGTTGACGCTCTTTGAGCCACTCTTATCGCTCTTACAGGATGAACCTGAGCTGCTGCACACCAAGGTACCTGCTCCCGGGCCGCTGACCTTGTAGACGGTCACGGTTCCGGTTCCGCCTGTCCAGTTGAACGTTGCTATTCCAGACCCTGGATCGTACGTCTCACCAAGTGTTATCGTGCTAGGTGCTGTGAAGGTTATAGATTCACTATTTGACCCAGAATAGAGTACGCTGTCGACAGCGGTCGCGGTCACCGTTTCAGTGCCGCTCGACGTTGGCTCGTATATGAAACTGCCGTTATAGGCACCTCCTCCCTGATCCATCGTGAATGTGTGTGCGGTTTGGCCGTTGATAGAAACCGTTACGGTACCTGCCGGCGCAGTAGTGTAGCTGCCGCCGCTAAGCGGGTGGGTACCCCCGCTCACGGCCACGGCAATCGTACAGCCCCC
>DASVGU010000024.1:0-3405 GCA_036379375.1 Saccharimonadales bacterium (SeqCode) | reverse complement strand
CTAAATAGTTGTACTGGCTTCTCCTGTTTTTGCAAATAGTGTGCCAGCTCATGACCCACGACCTCCACTTGTTTGCCCTCAGCTGATGCCAGATTGAGCGTCACAAGTGGGCGCATCGATATGCGCGCTAATCGAGCCGGGGGCCTTGCCGCCAGACCCACAACTCGGTTAACGTGCTCCATATCCAGTGGCAACGACATGCTGAGTGTGCATGCAGCCATATGCTCACCTACCTCATGTACAGGGGCAGATACCGCTGGATTACGAGCTGCGTTAAAGAGATTATCTGCGAGCGCATCTGCTGTGATCCTCTGGGGCTGCCAGGCCTCAAACATTCTAGTTATGCGCGTCCGTTGCGCAGGTGTGGGCTCACGGAAACTTGGGCCAGTTTGCACCTGTTCACCTGGGAACAGCCCTACCACGGCAATTCCTTCTCTATCCGCGTGATCAGTCATAGCATCACAGCCAACCATCCTGTCGGATACATCTAATATCACCGCTTGCTCGAGCAGTGCCGATAATCCCATATTCTGGCCATCACGAGATAAGGTCGCGTTGTTTTCCTGCAGAACTTCCCGAGTTTGCGCCACGATATCCTGCGTTAGAGCAAGACGTTCCTCTGAAGAAATCATGATAGGTATATTATATACTACTAAAGTGATTAACACAATTATAGGGAAGCTCACTCTCTATGAGGGACTAACCTTATCCCTAGCCATGAATCTGTTCTTTATTGTTATACTTGAGCCGAGATGAATCGTCAGCACGCGCAGGCCAAACTCAAAGAGTGGCTGCGGCGTTATATACCCGCCGAGGTGCTCGGAACTGCTCTGGCACTCGCGGCAGCGTGGTTCACCTTTGCCCACACCCACTCCTACGCCGCCGCGGCCGGTGCGGGGTGGGCTGGCGAAGGCATCGGCTTCTACGGGTATTTTGTCGTTGCGGAGCTCACCCAAGCCGGTGCCCGATTGCACTATGGCACCGCACTACTGAAGCGCGCCGGGCCGGCGCTCGCCCACGCCGGCACCAACATGCTCGTAGAATTTGCCCCGGCCGAGATTGTGGACAGCTTTGTCGTGCGGCCGTTTTTGATGTTCCTGCTGCCCCACTATATCCACCCGTATGCGGTAGGCTTCCTCGTGGGTAAATTCGGCGCCGACATTGTGTTCTATGCCATGGCTATCAGCGGCTACGAGCTACGCAAGCGCTGGCTAAAACGATAGCCCGCATGCCCCTTGATATAAGAATCGTTCAAGGTATAGATACTCAAGCGGTAGCGTATTTTGCCAGCCTGGCGATAGTTTTCTCGCTCAGCAAGCGGCTCATAATATCACGGCGGGTTTCGGGCTTGTCGAACTCGGCCTGCATAGTTTTGTCAGTGTACTGACCCTTCAGTAGCTGCATGCGGATCTCAAGCTCCTCGGGGGTCACGGTAATGCCTTCCTGTTCGGCTACTTCGCTCAAGACCAGGCCGGCCTTCACGCGCAGCTCAGCCGCCGGGCGCTGTTTCTCGCGGTGCTCGCTTTCGCTCACACCCTCGGCCTTCAGGTGTTCCTCCCAAGTTTGGCCGCGGTAGAGGAGGTTTTGGCGCTCGTCCTGCTCCGCGCGCTCGATCTCTTCGTCGACCAGCACTTTCGGTATCGCCACCTTCGTCTTTTTGGCCAGATTTTCGAGCAATTCACTTTCGTAGTCGCGTTGGGTCTGTTGCTCGCGCTCGGCCCGCACCTGCTTCTGGATATCGGCCTTCAGCTCGGCAAGTGTCTTAAATGGGCCGACTTTGGCCGCAAAGCCATCGTCTAGTTTCGGCTTAGCCACCGATTGCACCTTCTGTACGGTGGTATCGAAGGTAACTCTGCGGTTTTGCAGGGCAGCCACACCGTAATCTTCCGGAAATGTCAGGGTAAACGCCTTGTGCTCACCGGCTTTTAGGCCCACAAGCTCGGCCTCAAAACCAGGTATAAACGAATCTGATCCCAGTACAAGCGGGTATTCCTTACCATCGGCGCCGCTGATGGGTTCGCCCGTCTTGGCGTCGGTGCCGGTAAAGTCAATCACTACCTGATCGCCAGTTTTTGCCGCTCGCGTGACGTCGGCAGTATCGGCAGCACGGGAGCGCAGGTTATCAAGCACTTCGTCGACATCCTTTGCCCCGACCGTCACTTTTTTGGGCACCAAGTGGAATTTCGTATAATCGGGCAAGGTGATATCACCTACTACTTGCAGCTCCAGCGTCACTTCCAACGTGGTAAACGGCACAAATTTAGTAATCGACACTTTAGGCTGGGCTACCGGGCGCAGTTTTTGCTCATCCACAGCGGCAGCATACAGCCGGTTGAGCATGCGGTCGAGAAATTCGTTTTGGAACACCTGCTGGTCGATATTTTTCTCTACGACGCTCAACGGTGCTTTGCCGGCGCGAAAGCCCTGCAAGCGCACATTTTTGCTAAGATCGCGCAGCACCCGCTCCTTGACTTCCTTCATAGCGGCCGCATCGGCGGCAACTGTCAGAGTAACGCTGGTAGGTGATACTTGTTGCTTGGTAACTTGCATTAGGCTCCTGTTTTATAGCTTCTTGCCGAGCTCGCTACAATCCTATAGAGAGAGGTACGTCCCAGGCTCAGCATATAGTTTCATGTGTCCTGTCAAATATAACAGATTACAGCGACTATTTCCAGCGTACCCAGGCAACCGCTTATTTTTCGGCGAATAGTGCGCTCTACAGGTAGAGCCTCCGGCTTAGTATGTGGCGCTAGCAACCCTATGCTTACGAAAAGCCAGCTGGTCAGAACCTGGCAATGAGCATGAAGCCAAAGCTTAGGAGCCATGCCAGCTCGATCCATGCGCCCCACAGCCGCTCACCCCACTGGATCCAGTGATGGAACTGTGCAAACCAATCTTTCGTTATTGAAGGGTCACGAGTGCGCAGAAATCGCAGATAACGGCGGGCCGACCACAGATCAGGGCTTGCACACAGGATACCGCTTGCTACCAATACCGGCCAGTGCGATGGTTGCACGACCACAATACTCAGTAGCACTGCCGCCGCCAAAGCAGCATCCAGTGGTAAGAGCCATCTGAGCCGATCCAGCGCTGCAACCGGTTTGTCTTTCTGTCCATAGTGCGGCAAAGAGTCCAACACAAAATGAAGCAAAAACGCTGCCGGTAGTATCACCTCCACCGGCAAGTACGTGACTGTGGCAGCCGCAAAAATGCTGCCTGTCAGGACATGGTTTGTCGCCATCATAGGTCGTCGGTATCCGCGGCTTGGCGGCGGTCTTTTACGATACTCACGATGCGCTCCAGTCCGTGTTTTTCTTCCATGCCACTGCGAAGATCTTTCAGGGTGAATTGCTCGCTGGCAAGCTCCTGCTCACCGATAATCAGCGCGTAGCGGATGCCCTTTTT
>DASVGU010000023.1:0-8939 GCA_036379375.1 Saccharimonadales bacterium (SeqCode) | reverse complement strand
GACTTGTCGGCTGGCGTACCAGCGAGCAATTGTACGATGGGTGGCGTGTCATCAACCGTGAAATAGGCATAGGCTGTAGCAGTCGCGCCGTATCTGTCGCGGCCGAAGACGATGACCTGCATGAGATCGCCGTTGGTCAGTTTACCGGCCGGAACTGAAACGCTCCAGTTACCGTTTTTATCGGTATATACCTGGTCGTTGAGATATTCGGTCGTGTTGCCGTGGTTCTGAATGTCGGTTACCTTTACCATCATGTTGGCCGGGATGTTTGTCGCAGTACCTGAGATCTGTAGGGGAGCCCACCGATTGCTCGCGTAGACGGTGATGCTTGGATTGCTGTTAGATGTTGGCTTGGTGACAGTGATTGCGGGCTGCGTGCTATCGGCGGTCAGAGTCAGGTTGAAGCGGCTGTTTTGGCCGTTGCCAGCATTGTCGATTGGTACGGCGGTGATGGTAAATTTGTCGCCGTTTGCGATGCCGAGTTTTGAACTGAATTCATTTACCTCGGCCTGCGTTACCGAATAACTGAACGTACCGGTAGCGTCGTCGGCCGGCGGAATCGGCTTGGTGAGCAGAGTTGCTGTCCAGTAGCCGAGATGAGTACCGTAGCTATATTTGTCGCCCTTTGAGATATAGAGCTGGATGCGGCTGATGCCACTGACACCGTGTTCGGTGTAGGTACCAGAAATCGTAAACGGCTTGGTTGTGTTCAGATAACTGCCAGACGGACTGGTGAAGGCAACCGTAGGTGCCTGCGTGTCGTAGATGAGGCTTATGGTAGCCGGGGTAGTACTGCGAACGCCGTTATCTATCGCATAGATCTCAAATGTGTATACGCCGTTGCCGTGGCTGAGGAGGCTGGAGTGCAGGGCTGTATTGACGATGCTGAAGTACGGGTTGCTTAAGTCTACGGACCGGAGCGGGTTTGCCCCGCCACTGTTCTTGCCGTCTGGCGCTGTCCAGGCCAGCGCGTAACCGGTTGCGTTCGGTACCGGGCTCCAGCGGAGCTGCAGATTGTCGGCCCCGTCGTTCGTTACGTTGTTGGCCAGTGTCTGACCCTTTTGGGTAAAATGCAGACCAGTCGGGGTGGCAGGGGCCGGGAGTTCGAAGTTATAGTTAACATTGCTATCGTTTTGGTAGGTTGATAGATAGATGTGGTCGGTGTAGCCAACGAAAGTATAGTTGTCGGGGTTGCCGGCGCGAACCAGGAGCTGGCCGGGCACATTGATGCCGGAGGGTCCTACGGGTATGTATCCTCCCGAAATCTGCGCGTTCGGGAAAGCTGCGATGATATCGTCCCACGAGCGGTATTGGCTGGTGCTGCCATCTGGCCACTTACTACCGTTTGAGTAGTAGTGAGACCACGTCCACCGGCCGTTGCTGGCTACGGTCTCCCAGTTTTGCCACTGGTTCTGCTTAACTGTGCCATTCGTACTGGGGACATACACAAGCCGGCCCTGGTAACCGGATAATCCTGTACCGAAGTTGACGTCGAAGTTTAGGAAAGATGATTCATTGGCAGGGCCCTGGTTACTGCTAGGCTGATACGTAGAAAAGCCCATAGAGCTGATGTCTGAGAGCTTAGTTCCGCTGTAGCGTGTCGTGGCTATTGCCGGGCGTCCACCATTGCTGGCATTGAGCACGACTGCGCCATTATCACCGTTTTGCGGGACTGGGTTGGCAACGATATCGAAGTATGATGGCGAACCTGTAGTGGTAGGTGCAGTGAATGGGCTGGTTGCATTGTCGTCGTAGTAGTACCAAACATCAGGGCTACTAAAGGGTAACTGCAGGTCGGATGGATACACTACCTGAGATGACTGTGCGGGCGTTGGCGGAGTAGTAAAATCATAGGAGTTACCGTCGAAATTTAGGTCGCTGACTTCGGTGTTGTAGTTTAGGTTGTAGCTGCCTACACCCACACTGACCTCAGTTATTTCCGCGTTGGGAAGCGTCGACTGCAGCTGGCTGAGAGTATAAAAGGGAGGGCCGCCTGCGCCATTGTCGAGCCCCGGCACGGAGTTACCACCAGGGATACTGGCCCAGAATACGCCGCTTGCCACGTCCCAGGATTGCCATTGCCCAGCTACGACTGGCGCGGGATCACCGGCGTGGGCCGGATCCTGCCAGTAGGGTTCGTAGACGAGGGTTGCGGTGTCATTTGCGGTTGACGGGTTACCATCTGCATCAATCGTTAGACGATAGGCCGGATCGCCGCCTGCGAAAGAAGCGCTGATTTGCCTGGTTTCGTAGCTGAGCTGTGAAACGCTTTTGAGAGGAGTGTGCGTCGGGAGGTATAGACTGGCGCGATCTTCATTATTGCCAGCTGTAGTTAGCTGCAGAGCGGCATTCTTTCCTGAAGGTGCGGTTTTGTCTTGAATAAACTGGACTTGGCCACTGCCGGTGGTAGATGAGTTCCATCCCTGTAAACTGTATGGCTGTACTACTGTGGCCGATCCGATAGCGTGCGCAGTGCCCATGGCAAATATTGGCAGGCTACCGCCTAGGCTCATGGCTGCCAAAACGAGGGATGCGGACATGTTGAGAACTTTGGTTTTTATGTTGCGGACAAGACCACGGCGCAGACTGTACTTCATGAGTTTCTCCCTGGTTACACTCTCAGATGTGCCTCAGTATACTCTTCTTTGCCAAAAGTCAAAGTCAGGGCTTCTGCAGCCGGCGGGCGGGGCCCTAACACTCCTGGTGTGCCGTGGCCTCCCGGCTCTGTGCTACGCCGCGATTGCTGTCGCCGTTCGCCGTATTTGCTACAATCGATTGAGTAATGGACCACAAAACAGTCGAGACATATATATTGAGCATGCCGGACGCGCGGCTGGAGTATCCGTTTGGGGAGCATGTTGCGGCGTATAAGGTGGGGGAGAAGATGTTCGCGCTTATTGCCGAAGGGAAAACACCGGTAAATCTAAGCCTCAAATGCGACCCGGAGCTGTCGAAAGTGCTGCGCAGCAAGTACGAGACTGTTATGCCCGGCCATCATCTTAGCAAAAAACACTGGAACACCATTGTTCTGAGCGGCCAGCTTTCCTGGCCGGAGGTGCAGGACCTCATTAGGCATTCGTATAATCTCGTTAGTGCGACTTAATTGCTAAACTGCTAATTTCCGGCCAGTGGCTGCTGTGCCTGGGTGATGAGCAGCTCGGCCCCCTTGTATTGCTGGATGAGCATCTGGCGGCCTTTGGGCCCTGGCCCGGTCTTGTACGCGGCGTTGAGATCACTGGCGTATGTTTGGAGTAGTTGCTGGATGTGGTCCATAAACGCGCTGTCGAATGTGCTGTTGGCCTGAGCGCTGCTCAGATCTTGGGTAGTCTGCGTGCTCTGCTTAAGGGCGAGTTGCTTGACGCCGATTTTCTTGTGGTTGTTGGCCAGGTACGCGACCGTTTGCTGCTGGGCGCTCGTCATGGTGAGATCCACGGTGTAGGCGACGTTTTGCGCGACGCTGTCGGAGGCGCTGGCAACTCCTAGTGCAGCCACGCGCGCGAGCTCAGTCTGGTCCTGAGCGACACCAATAAATGGGGTGAGATTAGCATGGCTGCCAAATACCGACGACGCCAGGACGATGATAATGATAATAAGCACCACAGTGCCGCCACCGATGAGTGCCAGCTGCTTGGCGAAGGATCCTCCGGGCAGCAGCAACCCTTTTTTGGCAGATTTTTGCGGATTCATGATGAACTCAAACTGTGCATCGTGCGGCGCGGATTGCGCGGGGGCCTGTGCCGATGGCCCATATGGCGCCGCCGGACCCGGCGGCATACCCGGTGTACCACTGGGTACCATACCAGGTGCAGGCCCGGGTTGTTGTCCAGGTAGATTTGGCGGGATTGGCTGATCCACCGGGTTCATTTGCCCCGGCACTTGGCCGTTTGACGGTTGATTATTCGGCGGCCATGGTCCACCGGGCTGCTGCGGATTCATCTTATGCTAATAGTACCGAATTTTGCCCGGGATTGCCACCGGTGGCGCTTGGCTTGCATCGCGGTGTATGTTGCAATATAATACGAAAGATGTTGAGACTAGTTGAACCGCTTATTAATTCGTTCAAACAACCTAAAGTAGACAAGCAAGCCGCAAAGTGGCGGGCAGCGCTTGCTACGCTCGAGCAGCTGGACCCGGGTCCAGATAGCCGGACTGTGGCTGTTGGCGCGCTGGCTGTGTGCCTCGGCTTTAAGGCTGTCGGCCTCAGTGGGTCGTTTCTCGATAATAAGATAGTTGTCCTGGCCGATAAGGAAGATTTGGACGCAGTGGCTGACGCGGCAGCGATTGCAGAACGTACAGGATCTGCTGTTACTGTGTCGAGCCTGCCTGCAGGCAGTAGTAATAGTAGCGGTGTCGACGGCAGAATTGTGCGCGGTTTCCCAAGCGGGCTGGAAGCGGTAGTGCAGACGGGTCTGCAAACTCCCGATGGCAGCGTAGTAACGGCCGAGGATTTTATACGTTCCGGTATGGTTAGCATCTATGGTGCCAACGAGCAAGATCCGGGTATAGCGGCGCTTAGCCTAGGTACTGCCGAAATTACTAATATGGCACAGTTCAGGCCGAAGCTGTGGAAACCAGTTATGGACAGAATTCTTGCGGCCACCCCGGCATTTAATTAGCCTAGTCTCCTAGTGGTGTATAGGCTCCGGTGAGAATCGTTTAAAGTGTAACTTTATTGACAGGTTAGCATAAGGATGACATATTGTGTAGAGCTATCAATATAGATAGAGTGAAAGAAAATAGCCTGCTATGCCTCCCAAGACAATATCACCAGAACAGATTCAGCAGCTTGCGCCCGGGCAGGAAGTCCGCGCACCCGAAGAGCTATACGCAGAATACGGAAATTTGCAGCGAAGGCTCGACAGTGTAAATCGGTCGGCTACCGAGGGCCAGAGATATCTGGTAGCTGCCAAGCGTGAGCGAACGGACACATTGCTTGATCCTACACATTTCGAGGAGCTAGACCGCCGGAACGCAGCGTTTAACGTGCATGTGGTGCATGAGGTGTTAGTTAGAGCCGATGTACGGCGGCGTAATTTGGATGAAAAAATAGGAGACAATATAAGGAGCGCGCGGAAAGCCGCGCCCAACTACATCGAACAGGCGGTTGCCGAGGCACCAAAAAACAAAGGGCTTAACCTGTCGCGTTACGGAAAGCAGGAGTAGGTATTCACATAGCTGTGACGCGGAAGAGCCGGAACGGTCCGGCTCTTTTTCTTTTGCTACAGGGGTAGCGTACAATGAGCGTACATGGATGCGGTAGATGAGGTTAAGAGCCGGCTGTCGATAGAAGACGTCGTGAGCGAGTATGTGCAGCTGAAGCGCGCCGGGCGTAACTGGAAAGGCTTGAGCCCGTTTGGCAACGAGAAGACGCCGAGCTTCATCGTGAGCCCCGAAAAGCAGATTTGGCATGATTTCTCATCTGGTAAGGGCGGCAATATGTTTAGCTTCGTGATGGAGATGGAAGGGTTGGACTTTAAGGGAGCGCTGGAGCTGCTGGCGCGCAAAGCCGGGGTGGATCTGGAGCAGTACCGCACGCCCGGCAGCGGCCGGCGCGGGCCGGACAAAGAACGGCTGTATGCGGCGCTGGAGGCGGCGGCGCGGTTCTATCAGGTGCAGTTCAGTCACAGTCGGACGGCGCTGGAATACGTGCTGAAGACGCGGCGATTTAGCAAGGAAACGGCACTGGAATGGCGGCTGGGCTACAGCCCTAACACCGGTACGGCACTGGTGGATCATCTGAAGAAGCGCGGCTTTAGCGAGCAAGAAATACGTTTGGGAGGTCTGTCCTCCCAACGGTACAAGAACAGCGGTGACATGTTCCGCGGTCGGCTTATGATCCCGCTGGCGGATCCGCAGGGAAGGATCATCGGCTTTACGGCGCGGCTACTGGACGACAACCCGGATGCGCCAAAGTACATCAATACGCCGGCTACCGTGCTGTATGACAAGTCGCGGCACGTATTTGGGCTGCACCTGGCCAAGGAAGCCATCCGCAAGAACGGGTATGCGGTGCTGGCCGAGGGGAACCTGGATGTGATTGCGAGCCACCAGGCAGGCGTACGCCAAGTAGTAGCCACGGCAGGCACGGCGCTGACCGAGCCGCACCTGAAGACGCTGGGCCGCTTTACCGGGGACATCCGCCTGAGTTTTGATGCCGACAAAGCGGGCCTCAATGCCACCGAGCGGGCCATCCCGATTGCTTCGCGTGTAAAAGTGTCGTTGAGCATCATCACCATCCCGAGCGGCAAAGACCCCGACGAGCTCATAAAACAGGATCCGGAGGTGTGGAAAAAGATTATTCAAGCGCCGCAGTACGCGCTGGATTGGCTCATGCAGCGATACCAGAATTTACTCGATATCACAAGCGCCGAGGGCAAGCGGCGCTACAGCGACGTGCTGCTGCCGGTGGTGCGGGCACTGGACGACGCGGTGGAGTGCGATCATTACTTGAACACGATTGCCGAGACTATCGGTGTGAGCCGCGAGGCGTTGGAACAAAAATCCGCACGTATGACCGCAGGGGCGCGGGCCGCGCAGACCCGCCGCAAGAAAACGCCGCCGCCCCAGCTCGACCGCCAGACCGTGGAGGACAATAAGGCGCAGGATCACTTCCTGGCTATAGTGTTGCTGCAGCCAAAGACGCGGGATTATATGGAGCTGATTACACCCGAAATGTTTGCGCGCGAGGAAGCGAAGGCATTGCTTGCGTTTTTGAAAGGTCATACGGACTTCGATGGCTCCAAACAGAGTGTCGAAAAGCTAGCTCAATTTGTCGAAACGGTGCACGGTTTTGGGGAATATGTTAGAATAGTAGTATTACAGTTTGAAGAACTCTACCAAGGTCTCGAGCTCACGGAACTTCGTTACGAAGCCGCTCGATTGCAGGCCCGTCTGGTGGAACGGTTTGTAAAAATTCAAAAACAACAACTGGCTGCGGAATTGGAACATGCGGACGAGGCGGCGACAGAAGCGCTGCTGGGCAAGGCAAAACAGCTGGACACATTACTTAATCGAGTAAAAGGAGCGTGAGAACGCGTATGGCGAAACCCAAGAAACAGGTCAAGCAAGACAAGGTTGAGACTCCCGATGTGGAGGAGCAAAAGAAGCAACTGGTAGAGAAGGCCAAGGCCGACGGGCAAATCTCGCAGCGGGATATTATTAATGTTATTCCCGACGTGCCGGAGAACGCCGAGGTGCTGGACGCACTGTACACCGAGCTGGCCGATGCGAGCGTGGAGGTAACGGCCACTGAGCCCGATGAGGCGAACTTTGACGACGAGTGGGGCGAGGAAGAGGGCGAAGAAAACACGCTCGCAGGCGCGGTGTATCTGGATGATGACGTGGCGGACGACAGTGTGCGGCTGTATTTGCGCGAAATCGGCAAAATTCCGCTGTTGAACGCCGAGGAAGAGCTGGCGCTTGCCAAGCGCGTGGTAGCCGGCGATAAAGATGCCAAGGATAAGATGGCCGAAGCCAACATGCGTCTGGTGGTGAGTATTGCCAAGCGCTACGTGGGGCGCGGGCTGGACCTATTGGACCTGATTCAGGAGGGCAACACCGGCCTGCTGCGCGCGGTAGAAAAGTTTAACCCCGACAAGGGCTTTAAATTCTCTACCTACGCCACATGGTGGATCCGGCAGGCAATTACGCGGGCGATAGCCGACCAGGCGCGCACCATCCGTATCCCTGTGCACATGGTGGAGACGATCAACAAACTGCTGCGCACCCAGCGGCGGCTGACACAAGAGCTCAACCGCGAGCCGACCAACGAAGAAATCGCGAAAGCGATGGAAATCGAGGTGGACAAGGTGGAGCATATCATGAAAATTAAGCAAGACATTAGCTCGCTGGACGCATCGATCCGTGACGATGACGAGGATAGCGTGCTGGCCGACTTTATTGAGGATGAGGACACTGTTTCGCCGGAGGAATCGGCGACGAGCCAGCTGCTGAAGGAGCAGGTGCGCGACATGCTCTCGGCGCTGACCGAGCGCGAGCAAAAGATTCTGAAGCTGCGCTTTGGGCTGGAGGACGGCAAAAGCCATACGCTCGAGGAAGTGGGGCAGGAGTTTAGCGTGACGCGTGAGCGGATCCGCCAGATTGAGGCTAAGGCTCTGGCCAAGCTGCGCAAGCACCGCGATGCCAAGAAACTGCACGATTATATCAAGTGATTTAGCTTTCTGCCCTTGGCTACAAAAATAGTAGCGCTCTCGAACCGGCTTCGATTGTTTAGGGCGGGGTCCTTTGGGCCCTCTCCCCAGCTACTTTTGGCTTTATTCCTGAGGCTCAGGGCAACCGGTATCGGTTTTGCCGATGTCCGATTCCTGGCTCACGACTCTCTGCATAAGATGGTAAAATAGGTGAGATTATGGCAACGAATCGATTACAGATTATCGGTGTAGCTGGGACGAACGGGTCGGGCAAGGATACCGTAGGGCACACGCTGGCCGACCGGCACAGCTATCTGTTTGTGTCGGTTTCTGACCTGCTGCGCGCCGAGCTGAACCGCCGCGGTGTGCCGGTGGAGCGCGACAATCTGCGCAATCTTAGTGCCGAGTGGCGCCGCCAGTATGGTAATGCCGTGCTGATCGATCGTGCCGTGGAGGAGTACAGGCGGCTGCAGGACAAGTACGTGGGCGTGGCGATTGCGTCCTTACGCAACCCCTTCGAAGCCGACCGGGTGCATGAACTGGGCGGCACGGTCTTGTGGGTGGATGCCGATCCGAAGGCCAGATATGAGCGTATTCGTGTGAATGCCGAGGCCCGGGCCCGGGCGGGTGAGGACAGTAAGTCGTTTGAGCAATTTCTGGCCGAGGAACAGGCCGAGATGCATTCGTCCGGTGATGCCGCAACCTTAGATATGGAAGCGGTCAAAGTCCGCTCCGATTTGTTTTTGCTCAACGACAATACCAATCTTGCGCAGTTCCAGGATTTTATCA
>DASVGU010000022.1:0-4331 GCA_036379375.1 Saccharimonadales bacterium (SeqCode) | reverse complement strand
GCGCCGCCTCGGGAACATTCAGCTCGCGGTGCACTTTCATAACGGACAACGCCGATCCCTCGTCGTTAATCTCAACCGCTTTGCCGAATATACTATGCGGATCACGCAACATCGCAACCCAGGCAGACAGCGGGATGTGGCGCACCAGGACCGATTGCATAAACTTGCCCAGCGGCTGCCCATCCGGCCCCATATCCACCATGTGGATGCGGATCATGTCGTCGTCGGCTAGATGCTCGCGCTGCGCGGCGGCCCGCGGCGCATCCTTGGTGCTCATCCGCGGCGAGATAAACACCTGTATGACCCCCGGCTTCAGGTCACTCAAACTGCGGGCTTCGTCGACCTCCACGTCGACCCGTTCCAAGGCAGCAGGATGTTCATGGAACCGATAGCCGCTGCGGGCAACTTGCTCGGGCGTCTGGTCCAGCCACATAAAATCGCCCTGACGATACTCCTGGTACGTAGTCGAGACCGCGTAGGGCATAGCCGCTTCTTTTACGGCGGGCACGAGATTGCTGCGAACTTCGTTAACCGCAAAGGCGCTGTGCGAGCCATCGGCTTTGCGAAAGCGATTGAGGTGGTCAATCTCTGTAAGCAAGCGCGTGATATCGAGCTGAGACAACTCGTCCTGCTCGGGAGACTCGCCCTCCAGACGCTGAAAATCTATAGATCTAACACGTACACTCTCGGCTGCAACGGCCATAAAAATACCCTCTGCTCCGGTGATGAGCAAGAGGGCCTTAAAAATACTGCGTTGAGGGCGCTCCTGCTCGGGAGACTAAAACAACCGTGTCTGGCTTATCCTCTCCGCTTAAGGGGTGAGGCTTACAGTTGCGGCACAGCCCAGGATTTGCACCTGGTTCCGGTCTGATTTGTTAATACAATTAGCACTATAGCACTAGCCGGAGGCGCCCGATATACAGTTTGTGTATTTCACAATGCTCACATACGACAAATGAATCTGTTGTTTCTCCCGTTTGGCAGATACGATATCTCTCTCGGCAACAATCCCCTCAGAGGAGCATCAAAGCAGAAACGCTCGTCCATAAACACACAAAACTGTGGTGGAGTTCACTTGAGGTGGAACGTCTCCAGGGCATCGGTGAAAATACTGTAATCCGGGCTCGAGCTGTTATCGGTATAGGTGAAGAAAAACTGGTGCGTACCCTCATCGGCACTGGAGAGTACCACGGTATTTACACCGTCCGGTGAGCTGGTGCCAACGACATCACGGGTATAGTTACCGGTGTCGCAGAGGAAGTTAATGCCCTGCCACTTTGCAGGAAAGCTATTCTGATTGCCGGCCGGCGCCCCTGTAAATGTGACACAATTGTCCGATACGGCAGAAGCGACTATGATCTTATCGCCGCTGCCCTGTATCGGCAAAACCCGATTTACTGCGAGATTCGCAGGAATATCATCCACATATACGTTGAGCCAGCGCGTATTATCCTCCTTCGTGGTGCCGTGCCAACTGTAAGTCGGCTTGGGAATATCGTTGTTGACCCGCGGGCGCCAATCCGCAGGGAGAGAGATTGAGAACAATGGCTCATTGACAGCTACCAGCTTGGGTGTGTTTGCAGTGATGGTCTTAGTAACCGGAGGCGGCGCCTGCCCAAGGTCCGTATCGGACCGCAGCAAACGGATTGCCGCGAGCACGACAAGGCAAGCGATAATCACAAAACCCAGCAACGTAAGCCAGAGTTTACGGTGATGGTGCGGTCGTTCCCTAAACCGGTACATATGCCTAAGCGTTTTAACACTTGCTATTATACCGCTGCGTCGGGAGCCTGTCGCTTTTTTAGCAACGCGAGACGGGGGATAAAACTCTGCGCCGCGCCCTCGAGCCCCAACACCCTCAGGGCACCTACCAACACATATAACTCATCGACGCTTGCCTGCGCCAGCTCTCCGCCGGCGTTCTCAAGCTGCTCGAAAGCGTGCTCAACCTTCTCTATCAGCCATTTTTCTTCGGATGGCTGGACTTGGTTGGTCGTAATTTTGGCCGGACCGGCCTGCTCGCTCGGGCTCACTACCTCCAGCGAGCGAGCACTGCGGTCACGCCGTGTCAAATGCCCCCGCCCGATCAAGCTATTGACGTGCAGCGCCACCGTAGCGACAGAGGTATAATTTTGTCCTGCCATGATCTCCCGGTAGCTCGGGCTGTAACCGTGCTCGGTGATGAAATTCTCGATAAACGTCAGGAGCTCGCGCTGTTTCTTCGTGGGCCGCACCGTTTTAGCGTTATTTGTTTGCTTTTCGTTCATAACGCTATTATGCCATATCTGGCAAGTCGCGATGCAGAAATGCATCCATGTCGCGTACGCCCAGTTGGGCCAATGCCTCTATCTTGGACTTATTGGTGCTGCCAATCGACACTCCTGTTTCCGGGTCACTCGGCTCAAGCAAATAAATCCGAGTGTGCTTCCCGGGGTGCCTCAACCATTGTAGATTTACCGCCAGCCGCTTTTCATTAGTTGGGAGGATGGACTGTACAGCTTTCGTCTGATGACGCGCAAAATAGTGGATCAACCGCTTCTCCAGATGGCTATGACGCTTGTCAAATGTATATTCTGCAACTTGGCGTGTCATAATTACTACAATGTCAGTGCACCCAAGTTTTAGCGCAACATCAACTGGCACTAAATCTGATACACCGCCATCGATGTAATACCGCCCGGCAATCTCAACCTGTTTGTCATAGAGAATAGGCAGCGCCGCAGTCGCACGAAATTCCTCGTAAATCTCCATAAACTCGTTATGATCCGATATCACCACTTTCTTGCCGGTATGAGCATCTGTTAGCACCGTATGCAACTGGCTGTGTGCACTTCGCAATCTTTCACTATCTACAGGACGCTTGTGCTTCAACACTACATCAACAAGATAATCTATGTCGACAACCTTGCCGGGACGAGCCAGATTCACGAAATTTTTGTTCGTGAGATCATCGGTATATGTACGGAACATGTTCTTGTCGGCACCTATAAAGTATGCGCCATTGATCGCCCCGGCGCTCGAGCCTATCACATGTTCAAACGTATCCGCCAAGCCATAGCCGATAAGTGGGGCAATAGCACCGGCCGAATACGCCGCCCGCATGCCTCCACCTTGCAGTACGAGCCCAAAAACACGTGTATCACCCGGGTTACCTCTGTGTGCCTCCAATATGTCTAAAAGCTGTGCCACGTCTTGTGCTACCTTTTTTCATCATTAGCAGCAGCTTGTTTTTGGCCGCCGGTTTCGGGGAAAACCCAGTATTTGTACCACAGAAACGACCACACCGTAAAGAACCCGGCAGAAACAAAGAAACCAATGTAGGGCGTAATACCAATGGCCTTGAGCCCCCAGATAATGAGGTAATCGAGCACAAAGCCGATGGATTCAATGAAAACGTAGCGCCCGGCGTGCTGCATTTCGCTCAAATGCACCCGGTCGGCGAATGCCCAGAAGCGCTGCACTAGGTAGTTGAGCGTCCAGCCGATGGTATCAGCCAGGATTTTTGATGGCAGCCAGCTCCAGTGCAGCCCCGAATAACAGATAGCAAATACCCCGTAACCGACCCAGAAATACAAGCTGCCGCCAACCATGTACCTGGCAAACCGCTTAGCTGTCTTTTGCCGCTGCGGCGAGCGTTTAAACAACTTGGATATCAGTAGAGTAAGCATGGAGACTCCTTAGTGCTGACCGGCCAGCTTGAGTACAGTTTGGTCGAAGGTCGAGCACCGAAGCGGAACGTACTTTGAGGGTACGAGAGCATCGGAGTGCAGGGCTTCGGCCAAAATGTGCCAAGATCGCCGGTCACCCATCTTTTTCTGTTAAGTCCACGGCAATTGCCATGCCGGCCAGCCCCCACCACAGATACGCCAGTGTGTCATCGGTCCACGCCGGCAAAAACATGTTAACAGCCGTTATGCCCACAAGTGAGGCTAGCAGGCCCAGCGCCAGACTCTGGTGCCGGCGCCGCCACAACGCACGCCCCACCACCACGTTGATGGCCGCAAACAGCAGCAGCCCGATCCACCCCGTCTCCTGGCCAATTTGTAAGAAATAATTCTCGGCATCGCGTGCCGGACGGCGGGTATTGTACACACTCGCCGGGCCAGCCGTACCGGGACCCTCGCCTAGGGGCTCGCGCAGCAAATCCCGCGCGCCATTCTCAAGCGCCGTCGCATGCCCTGCATCGCTCGTTGCCGCAATAGCCGAGTGACTGTTGGTGTGCAGGACGACGTCCTGGAAGGTCGCGTTGTGCCGCAGCGCCAGCAAGAATGCCACCGCCACCGCTGCCAGAATAATCACGATGCTGCCGGCCAGCCCCCGGGTCCGCTTAT
>DASVGU010000021.1:0-4711 GCA_036379375.1 Saccharimonadales bacterium (SeqCode) | reverse complement strand
CGGCAGCTCCGGCACCGACGATAACGATGCGGCAGTCTGCCAGTGTGCGACTGGTGACCTTGCAAGCGTTTATGAGT
Organism: Saccharimonadales bacterium (SeqCode); assembly: GCA_036379375.1. Lineage (GTDB taxonomy): Bacteria > Patescibacteriota > Saccharimonadia > Saccharimonadales > UBA4665 > DASVGU01. Next base: position 4,634 of record DASVGU010000021.1, on the reverse strand, counting down.
CCTGCTAGTACCACCGTTGCCGTGCCATGCTGATCATCGTGCATGACCGGGATCGGTAATTCTGCCGCCAGTCGCTCCTCTACTTCAAAACAGATGGGCGCGGCGATATCTTCCAGGTTGATTGCCCCAAAGCTCGGAGCAATCGCGCGTACGGTATCTACAATCTCATTGGCAGTGCGCGCTCGCAGCACGATGGGCACACTGTCGATGTCTGCAAAGTGCTTGAACAGGAGTGCCTTGCCTTCCATAACGGGCATAGCCCCTTCGGGGCCGATATCGCCCAGCCCCAGTACGGCCGAGCCATTGGACACGACGGCTACCAGGTTGTTTGTCCAGGTATAGAGGGGCAGCTTGGCAGGGTCCTTGGCGACCACCCGGCTGACTTCGGCCACACCGGGGGTGTAGTATGCCCCCAGCTTCTCGCGCGTCAGCTCACCGCGGTCGCGCAGCACAATTGTGATTTTACCTTTGTACTTTTTGTGCAGTTCTAGGGCTAATTCGTTTGCATCCATCGTTCCAGTATACCATTACTATACTTTGTATAGTAATGGGAAGATGCTGCCGGGAAAGCGTAGAATAGATATATGGCAGATGAACACTCACCAGATCGAAAACCGTTGCCGAACCGCACCCAGTACATGGCGGATATGGATAATTTTGTGCCGCCAATCCGGCCGAAACCAATTCTGAAGCTGCTTGTCCAGGGAGTACTGATACTCGTTATCCTGGCTGCGATAGCGGCCGGAGCTGTCTGGCTGGTGTCCCATCATAAACACATGGCATCGGCACCCGGCAACGCGCCGTCAAGTACCCAGCCAAAGCCGTCTACGAATAGTATTGACAATGCAACCAAGCACTACGACTCCAGTGATTACAATTTGGGGCTGGACTATCCCGCTGATTGGACGGTGAACGACAACACTTCCGAGCTCACCGTTACCTCGTCAGCGCTGCAGCTGAAGGGTGAGGGCGGCCAGAACTTTACCGGCCAGGTCGTGCTGATCATTCAAAACCAGCAGACCAGCGTGCCGGTGTTTGCGAAAGGCACGGCCGTGGCCGCGCTGGAATCACAAAAGCTGACGTACAAAAGCCCGGCGCCGGACCAGCGTGCCCAGACGTACCTGACATTCGCTGACTACGAGGGTTCAACGGCCGCGATTGACGGCCTGTACATCACCGGTGATGATGGCTACCAGGCCGGCCAGGCTATACCTATGAGCGATATAGTACAAGATGACCCACTGGTGAGTATCAGCTTCCTGAAATGCAGCGACGCCGCGTGCAGTACCGCCGGTGCAGCAACGACTATTCCGGCCAGCGACTGGCAAAACGCCAATTTTTCGCGCCCGCTCACTCAGATGCTGGAATCCCTGGTGCTCAACTAATCGACCGCAGGGAAGGTGTCTCCGATGCGGCGCTCCCGGGGTCCTGTATCGTGCCCCTCGGCGATGAGCTCACCGATTTCTTTTATAAGATTGGCGTGTTAGGCAGTTACCGCCGGCAAGTTGTCGAGTGAGCGCCAAATGTACCAGCAAGCGACCGATTCGTACGGGTGCCAATTGTACCGGGCGGCAAGCTCGGTAATCTCCGCCGGCGTGGGCAGCTGTTCGAATCCGTACAGTTTGCGTATGCTGTTGCGTATCCCCAGATCACCGGTAGCGAGTATATCGAGCCGGGCCATGCAGAACATGAGGAACATGTGCGCTGTCCACTCACCAATGCCTTTGACAGCGGTGAGTTTGCCGATGATTGCATCGTTGCTGAGACTGTCCAGGTCATCGAACACCAGCTGGCCGCCGGCGATGTGCTGTGCGAGATCCAGGATATAGCGGGCCTTGGGACGTGAAAGGCCGATGCTGCGTAGTGTTTCGACATCGGTAGAGAGAATTTGCCCGGCGGTGGGAAATTCACCGCCGAACAGCCCGCGGAAACGCCGCTCGATGGCATCGGCTGCTTTGACGCTCAGCTGTTGGCTGATGATGCTGTCCACCAGCTCCTGGTAATACCGGGTGTGCGGCCGCAAGTCGGCCAGCCCGTGCCGCGCAATCAGGGTCTTTAGCACGGCATCGTGGCGTGCCAGGTGCCCGGCGGCATTTGTGAGCTCTGCCTCGTCTGCTATCAGGATCATATCTAGATTGTAGCAGCCCGGTATCCAGGAGGTGCTGCGGCAGCAGCAGTTTTTCGTAAGCGCTCACTTTCTGTTAGAATACCCCCTAGGACGCGTAAGCATATGCAGGATGAAAACGAGAAAGAATCTTTGGGCAGTCTGGCAGAGGGCTCGCTGACCCCTGCTGAAGAGCAAAAGATAGAGGCGAAGGTTGATAAAATGCTCAGCCCAAATGAACCCGATCCCGAACCGGAACCGGAGGTAATTGCCGTAAAAACGAGAGCGAAGAAGGGCAGCCCGCCGCCGATTGATATCTTTGCCGATGCCAAAACTGCTCCGGAAGTTCCTACGGAGGTCCTGGAAACCATGGTTGAGCCGAATATGGATGATACAGAGGCGGCAAAACCGGGCAAAGTCGTAGGTATTGAGCCAGCTGCTCCCGAGGCGGAGGCGTTACCGGGTCAAGCCGATGGTGGTGGTGATGGTGACGGTAGTGGTGATGGTAGCGGTGGCAGTGGTGGTGACGATGACGGCAAGGTTGTGACGGAGCCGCTCGACGACAAAGCGACCGATCAGGCCGTCGACGATATTACCAGACATGAAAGTGATGAAGTCCTGGCTGCGCAAGATGCCGCCGTTGCGAAGGCCTTCCAGCCTAAAAGCCCCCGCAAAGGCCGGTTGAAGGCGTTTTTTAGCGCTTGGTGGCATAGCCGGAAGGCGCGCTACATCACGCTGGCGGTAGTGGTAATCGTGCTGGTGATACTGGGGTTTCTGCCGGTTACGCGCTCATTTGCACTCAATGTCGTCGGTGTGCGTGCGACAGCCGAACTGACCGTACTCGACAACACTACGCAGTTGCCGCTCAAAGACGTGCAGGTTTCGCTCGGCGGGGCGAGCGGCACTACGAACTCGGAAGGAGATGTAACCCTGTCGCGCGTAAAGCTCGGCTCCCAGCAGCTCGTTATCAAGCAAGTGGCATTTGCGACGGTCGACAGGACAGTACAGGTGGGCATGGGCAGTAACGATCTGGGGGACATTGCACTTACCGCCGTGGGGACGCAGTACAAGTTTACGGTAGTGGATTATGTATCAGGCAAGCCGCTTAGTGGTGCCCGTGCTGATAGCGGCGCATCGAATGCCGAGGGCGACAGCAAAGGGACTATCATCTTGACCGTCAAAGATCCCAACGGTGCAGCGTTGTCTGTGCAGGTATCGGCCCAGGGGTATAATACCGCGACCGTGAAGGTGGCAGTTGGCAATAAGGCGACGACGACTGTCCAGCTGGTACCGAGCGAGCGGGAAGTGTACGTGAGCAAGCAAAGCGGGACCTATGATGTCTACGAGTCGTATGTCGACGGCAGCGGCAAGAAATTGCTCCTAGAGGGTACCGGCCTGGAAACCGCCAATGAGCTGACGCTATTATCGGACGCGACCGGCAATGAAGCCGCACTCATATCGACACGCGACAACATCCGCGACAGCGGCGGCTATTTGGAAGAAGCACTCACGGTTATCAACACGAACACCGGAGCTGCCACCACCATCGATCATTCCGACCGGATTCAGCCCGTTAGCTGGATTGGCGAGTATCTGGTCTATGTCGAGGTCAGACCGGGTGCTTCTGCCGCTAACCCATCGCGGTATCAGCTTATGTCGTACAACTATGTGACCAATGAGCGGCTTGAGCTTGACCACGCCAACTACTTCAACGATATCGTCAGTGCACACGGCGCCATATATTACGCGACCTCCAATCAGTACAGCGGCGGCGTTTCCCAGTTTAATGGGATTAGGCCGAACAATACCGGCAAGCAGACGCTGCTTACGAACGACGTCTGGAATATATTCCGCACCGACTATAACGATTTTGCACTGTCGACTGCGACCGGCTGGTACACCTACGAGATAGGGGCCGCCAAGCCCGTATCAACTCCCAATGCGTACAACGGCACGAGCCGGCTGTATATCGATAGCCCCGACGCGAAGCACAGCGCGTGGATTGATACGCGGGACGGCAAGGGCGCGCTTATCATATATGACCAAGCGAGCGGCAAGGAGGCTACCCTTACCGAGCAAGCAGGGCTTACCTATCCTGTCAGTTGGCTCAATAACGATACGCTGATTTACCGCGTGAGTACGCCGCAGGAAACGGCCGATTATGTGATTAGCCTGAACGGCGGCACAGCCAAAAAAATTGCCGATGTGACGAATGCTGCCGGCATCACGCTGTGGTACTACTACTAGTGCTGACCGGGCTGCAGTAGGTTCTCGGCCAAAGTATCCTGGAACCCGAAAGGGGGCTGCTGCCGGTTATGAAGACTTGAGGTGGATGACCTCCATAAGTCCGTCGGCCTGCAGCACGCCGCGCCATGCCCGATTGATGAGCCGGTACGGCTGACGCAGACGGACTTGCCGCACGCTTGCCACCGCATTGGTACGCCGGAGTTCCCGGACTATAAGCTGGCGCTCAGCGTCCGTGTCGGCGTCGATCATATGCGTTATCTGGACGTTGTGGCGGATGAAGGCA